>CAYUBV010000042.1:0-1088 GCA_964443035.1 uncultured Tangfeifania sp. | reverse complement strand
AATATTGTAGAGTAAAATACTCATTATGGGGAATTGGTCTACAATTTCAACAAAATTATTAACGCTAAAAATGCTGTTTATAAAAGAAGAGCGGCTGCTTAAGATACATGACGCAAAGAAAAGTAAAAACAATTTGCTAAGTACAGAGAATCAACCGTTACAAAAAAGTTGAATGATTGATTCTGCAAATAAACTTAACCAGTAAAACGGAACTGTTTTACCTCCTACCTGATCAATAAAATTATAGTATGGCACAGTTTTACTTATAACCACGTGTGTAAATCAAAATAAAATTTATCATGAAAATTGCAGGAACAGTTTTATCGATTTTAGGAATTATTGGTGCCATATATTTTGGAATTCAGGCGGCGAAAGAGTCGGAGAGCTTTAGTGTGCTGGGAGCCGAGGTTGCCGTTAGCACAGCTAACTGGACACCCGTAATTATAAGTGGAGTGGTTTTGGTAATCGGAATTATTTTATTGATTATTCCGAGGAAATAAACTTTTTACATTTTTATTGTCCCGAAAACTTAGGGCAAAAAAGGAAGTATATGAGTGGCTCACAGATTAATTATTTGCCTGGCAGTGTGTATTTTCTTCACACAACACCCCGGTTTTTCACACACATCGCACATTTAAAGCCAAGCCATTTAAATTGAAAATCAACCATTTAAATTTTGATTGAATATTTTGGCATAATATTATCTGTATAAAAACAGAACAAATTATTTAACCACATAAAAATAAAAGTTATGGATAAATTATTTATTAAAGGAAACTGGAATGAAATTAAAGGTAAGCTAAAACAAAAATACAGCAACCTTACCGACGACGATTTGATGTATGCTGAAGGGAAAGAAGAAGAACTTTTAGGCCGGTTGCAGAAAAAAACCGGACGCACCAAACAGGAATTAAAAGACGAAATCAGTAAATTATAACTGAATGAGAAGTTTATTATACATAATAGCTGTAATTCTTGTTATCGGATGGATCTTTGGATTCTTTGTTTATTCACTCGGAGACTTGATTCATATACTCTTAATATTTGCTGTGATTTCCATTTTAATATCAATTATCCGGGGAAAATGA
>CAYUBV010000041.1:0-14683 GCA_964443035.1 uncultured Tangfeifania sp. | reverse complement strand
GGCTCAAACTTCATTAATTCGCAGCAATTTCAATCGCCTCCCGAAAAGTTATTCCTGTAAATTGTTTTTCTTTCATTTTATTATTTCATTTTTGTATTCCTGAAAAATAAATATAAAATGAGAACCAAAACTTACCTTTTAGTTTTTACTTTTTTCCTGATAGCCGGCACGATTTCAGGCCAGGAAAAATATGCCATTGTAATTCATGGCGGGGCCGGTGTAATGTCGAAATCGGCCATGAACGAAGAACGACAGGAAGCATATAAATCAAAACTGAATGAAGCGCTCGAACTTGGCCAGAAACTTCTGCAAGAAGGAAATACTGCTACCGATGTGGTTGTTCAGGTAATTGAAGTGCTCGAAAATTCACCGCTTTTTAATGCCGGAAAAGGCGCTGTTTTTACGCACGACGGCATTAACGAACTGGATGCTTCCATAATGGAAGGAGAAACCTTGGATGCAGGTGCGGTTGCCGGTGTCCGCGACATCAAAAACCCGATTAAAGCGGCACATGAAGTAATGGAAAATTCGGAACACGTTTTTTTGAGCGGAAAGGGAGCATCGGAATTTGCAAAAGAGCAGGGTCTTGAAATCGTGAAAAACAACTACTTTTTTACCGAGTCACGTTACCAATCGCTCAAACGGTTGCAAAAACGCGAACGCGAACGCACCGAAAAAGACAACACCGGAACGGTTGGATGTGCAGTGCTCGACACCTACGGAAACATCTGCGCCGGAACATCAACCGGTGGAATGACCAATAAAAAATATGGCCGCATTGGCGATTCACCGGTAATTGGCGCCGGAACGTATGCTAACAATAAAACCTGCGCAGTTTCAGCCACCGGGCATGGCGAATACTATATCCGGCTTGGTTTTGCCCGCGATATTTCGGCTTTGATGGAATACCAGAACATGAGCGTTAAAGAAGCCTGCGCCGAAGAAATCCGAAAACTAAGTGAACTTGGCGGAACAGGCGGCGTTATTGGTATCGATGCCGACGGAAACATTGCCATGGAATTTAACACAGGCGGAATGTTCCGCGGATACATTAAATCGTCAGGCAAAAAAGAAATTGCCATATTTGAAAACGAATAAAAAGAAAGCGAAAACCCGATTATGAAGTTTCTTCATCCAACATTTTTATTTGCACTTTTTGCAGTGGCCATCCCCATTCTGATTCATCTGTTTAGTTTCAGGCGCTACAAAACGGTTTATTTCAGTCATGTTGGATTTTTGAAAAACATTAAAAAAGAGTCCCGGAAAAAATCGCGGCTCAAACAACTATTGATGCTCATTGCCCGCATCCTGACCATTGTTTTCCTGGTTTTTGCATTTGCCCAACCCTACATTCCAGCCGGTGAAAACGTTCAAAACAGAACCGGAGAAAACATCGTGGGAGTTTATGTCGATAATTCTTTCAGCATGAATGCTTTGTCGGAACAAGGACAATTGCTGGAAAGGGCCCGCAACAAAGCCGCCGAAATAGGGCAGGCCTATCCGCCGGGAACAAAATTCCGGTTGATTACCAATGAACTGGCTCCCCGAAATCAGCATCTGTTCAATAAAGACCAGTTTATCAGGCAGGTAGCCGAGATTCAGACTTCACCCAATGTAATTCCGCTATCAGTGGTTCACAACCGGTTTGGGATGCAAAACCAGCTTTCAGAAGAAAACAGCGAAGGAACGCTCTATTTTATTTCCGACTTTCAGCGCAGCATTACCGACCCCGAAAATTTTGAAAACGCCCCCCCTGTTTACAATTATTTTCTTCCACTCACACCTAACCAGGTAAATAATCTTTATATCGATTCCTGCTGGGTGGAAGTTCCCGCGCATGCCCTAAACCAGGAAGAGACGATTTATGTAAAACTCAAAAACAATTCAAATGAAGATTACCAGAATCTGCCGCTGAAACTTTACCTGAACGATTCACTGAAATCGATTAGCAATTTTTCGGTTGAGGCACAGAATGAAATTACTGCCAGCCTGAACTACACGAATGTAACAGGGGGCATTAAATCAGGTAAAATTGAAATTACCGACTATCCGTTTACGCATGACAACACCTGGTACATCAGCTATTATGTGGAACCTAAACTTCAGGCGCTTACCATATATGCCGATAACCCGGATTCGCAACAGGGACTCGGTTATATATCAGCACTTTTCGAAAATGACGATTATGTTGATTTGGACCAGATGAGTATCCAGGGTTTGCAAATTAGCAGACTGAGTGAATACAACACAATTTTTCTAATTAATCCTGAAAGTTTTTCTTCCGGCTTGCTGAATGAGCTTGCTTCAGCAGTTGAAAATGGATCGTCGGTGGTTCTTTTCCCAAAAATTGAAAATGATTTTACTTTCAACAACCAGTTCCTGGATAAATTTGGCGCAGCACCTGTTTCCGGGCTCGACACTACCACGCAGGAAATTTCGGGAATCGATTTCGACAACCGGTTTTTCCGCGATGTTTTTAAAGAACGCGAAGAAAATGCACTGCTCCCTGAAATAAGCGGACACCTGAAATTCAGGGAAAATATCCGAACTCAGGAATCGAATCTGTTATGGTTTCAGAACGGCGACAAGGCGCTTTCCACATTTTCCTTTGGCAAAGGGAAGGTCTGGGTATTTTCTTTTCCGCTAAATCAGAAAAACGAAGCATTTGCGCGCGATATTCTGTTTGTGCCATCGCTTTACAACATTGTTTTAAACAGCCTGCCCGACCAGCAAACTGCATATACCATTGGTGAAGATCAGACCTATTTATTGCCGCAAAGAATTAATGCCAGCCTTGAATCGGCCATCGAAATCGAACACCGAAACACCGGCGACAGGTTTATCCCTTCGGTAAATATTACCGGGCAGGGCACACGACTGGAATTGGGCGGCATGATTGAAACAGCCGGCCACTACCTGGTAAAAAACGAAGAGGAAACAATTGCGGCCATTGCATTCAATCATAACCGCAGGGAATCGGATTTAAGGTATTTCGAAACCGATGAATTAAAGGAAAGGTTAATTGCGTCCAATGTCGAAAACGCCTCGGTAATTGAAAATGTGAGTGATAATTTTGCCGAAGTATTCGAAGAAATCCAGCGCGGAAAACAACTCTGGAAATGGAGCATTCTGCTGGCGCTTTTCTTTATTCTAACCGAAGTGCTGATTGCCCGCTTCTGGAAGCAATAAAAACCGCAGCTACTGAAAATTCAGCCCGAAATTTTAGTGAAACCTGGTGGAAAATCATTCAGAATAAACAAAAAATATATACTGTGCTTTTTAACACGAAGTTGAATTTTGAAATTCTGATGGAAAATTGTAATTCTGCAACCAAATTTAAAAACGATTCATTATGTCAAAACTTACAACAAAAGATTACATAACAAAGGAGGATAAATTTGGGGCCCACAACTACCACCCGCTGCCAGTGGTTTTATCGAAAGGCGAAGGTGTTTTTGTATGGGATGTGGAAGGCAAAAAATATTTTGATTTTCTGGCTGCATATTCAGCAGTTAACCAGGGGCACGGTCACCCGCGAATTGTAAAGGCACTTGCCGATCAGGCTGCAACACTGGCGCTAACATCGCGGGCTTTTTACAACGATGTGCTGGGCGACTGGGAAGAATACATGACCAAACTGTTTGGTTACGACCGCATGCTCCCGATGAATTCAGGAGCCGAGGCCGATGAAACCGCCCTGAAACTGATTCGAAAATGGGCCTACAAAGTAAAAGGGATTCCGGATAAAGAAGCAAAAATTGTGGTGTGCGACGGCAATTTCCACGGACGCACCATCACCATTATTTCGATGTCGAACGACCCGGATGCGCGCGGCGACTACGGACCTTATACTCCCGGATTTGTAAGTATCCCATACAATGATTTGGAGCGGCTGGAACAGGAGCTGAAAGACCCGAATGTGGCAGGATTCCTAATTGAACCCATCCAGGCTGAAGCCGGAGTTTATGTGCCTGAAGACGGTTACCTGAAAAAAGCCTCAGAATTGTGTAAAAAATACAATGTACTTTTTGTAGCTGACGAAATTCAAACCGGCCTCGGACGAACCGGCAAAATGCTGGCCTGCGATCACGAAGGAGTTCGTCCGGATATTCTTGTGCTGGGAAAAGCCCTTTCAGGCGGCGTTTACCCGGTCTCATGCGTTCTGGCCGATGACGAAGTGATGCTCACCATTAAACCCGGAGAACATGGCAGCACTTATGGCGGAAACCCGGTTGCAGGAAAAGTAGCTATGGAAGCCCTGAATGTGTTGCAGGATGAAAAACTGGCAGACAATGCAATGCGTATGGGTGAAGTTTTCAGAAAAGAGATGCGCTCGATTCAGTCGGAAATGATTGAAATTGTTAGGGGAAAAGGGCTGCTGAATGCTGTGGCAATCAAACCTACCCAGGGTAAAAGTGCGTGGGATGTTTGCCTCGCCATGAAAGAAAACGGACTGATTGCCAAACCAACGCACGAAAACATTATTCGTTTTACTCCGCCGCTTGTAATTACCGAAGACCAGATGATGGAAGCTGTCGGAATTATTAAGAAAACATTTAAAGAAATGGGAATTTAAAAATCAGGAGGGCTGCAAATTGCAGCCCTTTTTTAGTATTTATTCTTTTTTAGCGTACCGGTATTGCCCCACAAACCGTTTGCGCACCACATCGTAATCGCGCTGATAACTGATTACAGAAACGCCTTCATTCATATAACCGCCAAAGGCCGAAACTTTTTCAAAACGGTAATTTCCCTGCACCAACTCAGCCGGATTGTAAGGCAGGCAACCTTCAAAGTTTTTTCCATAATTATAAATGGCATTCAGAAAATAGAATGCGACATCGTATCCCTGAAAACCGAAATTAGTGGGCTCAGTATAAAAATTATCCTTGAACTTTGAAATAAACTCAACAGTTGCAGGGTCGGTGTAATCAACATAGTAAGGATCGATGTAATGCAGTTTCAGATTGAAATAAAATTCCAGATCGATGCTGCTAAACTGATCATAACGATTAAAACCAATTAACGTAATTGAATAATCATTGGCCAGATTATTTATGTTTGAAAGCGCCACGCTCACCTCGCCTTCATTTAGCGAAGGAACAAACACTACGTTTTCTTTTGTGCGCGATAAAATCCGGCGAAAGCCAAATGGCCCCTCTTCATCAAAATTATAAACATTGAAATCAACTCCGTAAGACTGCCCCCAGTAACCCGACTGAAAAAGCTTTTCTTTGGTGAGTTCAACAACTTTTTCACCCATATTATTGTCTGAACCGCCGGTTTCAAAAACAATAAAGTTGCTGTTAAAATACTCTTCAGCAATTAGTTCTGCTGTTTTCATTGCGAGGTAATCGCGCGAAGGATTCACCTGAAACAAATAAGGATTGCTGTTCAGTTTTGCTGATTGCGGCGCCAGCGGTGAAACCATCGGAATTCTCATTTTTGAGGAAATTTCACTCACTTCCTGCTGAACATCCGGAAAAACCGGCCCGATTATTAAATCGGTTTCCATGAATTCTTCTGAATAAATAAACTTCCGGATGGAATCGCGGCTTTGCTGGGTGTCGTAAACATTCAGCCGTATATTCATTCCTGCCTGTTGCATGGAATCAACGGCAATCAATACCCCCTCGTAAAACTGAAGGTAATTCTCACTGTTCCGGTAAAAACCATGGAACATCTCCTTCGTCAACTCCTGTTCGATCAGGGTATCTCCTTCAGTTAAAAACTCCTCTTCTTCAATTATTTCGCTATCAAAAGCTGTTTCTTCGGTTAACAATGAATCGGGTAAAACAAGTTCGCGGTTCAGGGTATCGTTTGCCCGTGTAAAAAGTGGCAAAAACAAAGCAACATCATACACCTCGGTGTCAGAAAGCCGATTGTTACGCGGCTGACACTGCTCGGGAACGGTAACCGGCATTTCAATTTCGTAATAATCACTTTCAAACACAGGCATTTCAGTGGGAACTGAATCATCAACCGTTTCTATTTCTTCCATAAAAGCCACAATCTCCTCATTCGGTTTTCTCGGAATTAAAATTGTTTCCCCCTTCACCAGATTTCTTTTTTCAAGTACCGGATTGAATTTCTTAATTTCCGGAATTGTCAAATCATATTCCCGTGCAAGGCCGTAAAGGGTTTCTCCCTGCCTCACCACATGCTCGATGAATGCTTCTTCATTGACCGGTTCCGGTCGTTTCATATCTTCTTCTTCCACCGGTATTTTAATAGTAACCCCCGCCGGGAATCCGGTTTCCAGGACCGGATTTATTCTTTTCAGTTCCTGTTCCGTAACATCGTATTTGCGGGTGAGCCCGTAAAGGGTTTCGCCCGAAACAATGGTGTGATCAAAATAATTCCCCACCGTGGCTTCCAAATCGGTTCTTACTTCAGATTCATCTGCAGGCTCATCTGCCGGAACGGATTTATCTTCGGCAGCTATCCTTTCTGCACTTTCCGGCAAATAAATAATACTTCCGGTTTTCAGGTCGCGTGCTCCCGGGTTGTAAAACAAAATTTCGCTTTCTGAAACATTGTATTTGCGGGCAATGGAATAAAGGGTTTCACCCGATTTCACCTCGTGTTTTATCAGTTCATCTTTTTCAGCAACCGGCTCGCCGGCAGGTTGAGAAAGAGCTTCATCCTGCTGATCCGAAATTTCCCACACCGGAATCCGGAGTTTGGTTCCCCGCCTGAAACTTTGCACTTCAGGATTGTAGGCATAAAGTTGTTCAACTGTAATATCGTATTCTTTTGCAATAAAATAGGGTGTTTCTCTTCTCGATGTAATGGTATGTGTAATAAAACGGATAGGATCTCCTTTTTGCGAAACAGGCGTGTCCTGAATTTCGGCACCTTCGCGATACGGGATTTTCAGAATGTCGCCAATTTTTAGCCCCGATGAAATATCCGGGTTGTTTTCAATCAGAATCTCCCTGCTAACATTAAACTGCCGGGTAATGGAATAAACGGTTTCGCCTGTACGAACCTGGTGCAGAATATATTTTTCACCTTTTATTACCACCAATTCATTTTCCCTGATTTGCTGAGCTGCCGAATCAAGGAAAAAACCCGTAAATAACAAAAGGACAATTACTGACAAAAATGACTTCATTCAAAAAACCCGTTTAAAAATTCGCTCAAAAATAATAATAATTGACCAGCCCTGATTGAATAACGGGGTTATTTGAAAATAATTTTGGCCTTTTTTAAGGTTCCTCACAAATAAGTAAAAATCACTCAACTCAAATATTAACAGCAATTGCGCCGCAGATGTTAACACTTGCATCTTTTCGGGCACAACTGAATTATTTTTATTTTGTAATTTTTACTTTTGTCTTTTTGAACAAGTGCATTCTTATAAATTCAAATCCATGCAGGAAAAAATTCTGATTCTCGATTTTGGCTCTCAGTACACACAGTTGATTGGCCGAAAGATACGGGAACTAAATGTTTATTGTGAGATTCACCCTTTTAATCACTATCCGGAAATTGATGAATCAGTAAAAGGAGTTGTGCTTTCTGGCAGCCCGTTTTCGGTTCGCGACGAGAAAGCACCTCGCCCCGATTTGTCAAAAATCAAAGGAAAAGTTCCGGTTCTGGGAATCTGTTACGGCGCCCAGTATATGGCCCATTTCTTTGGCGGTGAAGTTGCACCGTCCGATTCACGCGAATACGGAAGGGCAAAACTGGGATTTATCGACCACGATTGCGAATTGTTTAAAAATATGAGCCTGCACACCCAGGTGTGGATGTCGCACGGAGATACCATCATCAAACTTCCGAAAAACTATAAAGTAGTGGCATCGACCGAGGATGTTAATTTTGCAGCCTACAAAATAGATGATGAACCCACTTATGCCATTCAGTTTCACCCCGAAGTTTATCATACAACCGAGGGAATTCAACTGCTTGAGAATTTTGTAGTCGGTATTTGCCAGGCAGATCAAACCTGGACGCCTTCCTCGTTTGTTGAAACCACTGTTGAAGAGTTGCGCGAAAAACTGGGAAACGACAAAGTTGTGCTTGGTTTATCGGGAGGGGTGGATTCTTCGGTTACCGGAGTTTTACTGAATGAAGCCATTGGAAGCAATCTTACCTGTATTTTTGTAGATAACGGGTTGCTGCGAAAAAATGAATTTGAAGATGTTCTTCATTCCTACGAAAACATGGGACTGAATGTAATTGGTGTGGATGCCAGGCAAAAATTCTGGGACGACCTGAAAGGAATAATCGATCCGGAACAAAAACGAAAAATTATCGGGCGGAATTTTATCGAGGTATTCGATGTTGAAGCCCACAAAATAAAAGATGTAAAATGGCTGGCGCAGGGAACCATTTATCCCGATGTAATCGAATCGGTTTCGGTAAACGGACCTTCGGCCACAATTAAGTCACACCATAACGTAGGCGGATTGCCGGAGAAAATGCATCTCAAAGTAGTGGAGCCTTTGCGTTTATTGTTTAAAGATGAGGTTCGCCGTGTTGGAAAAGCGCTCGGAATTAAAAAAGAACTGCTGGGGCGCCACCCGTTTCCGGGGCCCGGGCTGGGAATTCGCATTCTGAGTGATGTAACTCCTGAAAAAGTGCACATGCTCCAGGAAGCCGATGCCATTTTTGTAAACGGCTTGAAAAACTGGGGACTTTACGACAAAGTATGGCAGGCCGGCGTAATTCTTCTGCCCATTCAGTCGGTGGGTGTAATGGGCGATGAACGCACCTACGAAAATACAGTTGTACTGCGCGCAGTGGCTTCAACCGACGGAATGACTGCCGACTGGGTGCACCTGCCTTATGACTTTCTGGCAAAAATGTCGAACGAAATTATTAACCGGGTGCGGGGGATTAACCGGGTTGTTTATGACATCAGCTCCAAACCACCGGCAACAATTGAGTGGGAATAAACGTTTCCTTAAAATATTAAACGAATGGACCGGTTTTTGATAATACTGCAAGACATTCATAAAATTCAGATAAAACATTATGACATATAATTCAATGAAAAAATATTGGCAAAAAGCAATCTTTATAACAATCAGTGTTTTGTTAATCGCTCCTGCCGGCATTTATGCCCAGGAATCAGTGCAAAAAAGCCAATTGAAATTCGGCAGGCTGCTGCGGCTAATCGACAGCTATTATGTGGATTCTGCAAACGTTGATAAACTCACCGAAAATGCAATCATCCACCTGCTGGGCGAAATGGATCCTCATTCTGTATATATTTCAGAAGAAGATGTAAAAAAAATGAATGAACCTTTACAGGGAAACTTCGAAGGAATTGGAATCACATTCAACATTTTTAAAGATACTTTGCTGGTAACAACCACCATTCCCGGCGGCCCTTCAGAAAAAGTTGGCCTGAGAGCCGGCGACCGCATAATTGAAGTTGACGGTGAAAACATTGCCGGTGTGGGATTGAAAAACACTGATGTAATGGACTTATTACGGGGTGATAAAGGAACAAAGGTCAATATTAAAGTAGTCAGACGCAGTGAGGGTGAACCGCTGGATTTCAAAATTGTTCGTGATAAAATCCCGATTTACAGCCTCGATGCTTCCTACATGCTCGATGATGAAACCGGATATATTAAATTGAATAAGTTCTCATCCACAACAACCGACGAATTTACCGACGCAATAACCCAACTGCGGCAAGATAAAAATTTACAGAACCTGGTTCTCGATTTACGTGGAAACGGTGGCGGCTATCTGAAAGCAGCCATTGAAATTTCGGATCAGTTTCTGAAAGATGATGAATTAATAGTATACACCGATGGTTTAAACGAACCAACCCGCGAATATGAAGCAACTTCATCAGGGGTTTTCAAGAACGGAAAGCTGGTAGTACTTATTGATGAAGGTTCGGCCTCAGCGAGCGAAATTGTTGCAGGTGCGGTACAGGATTGGGATCGCGGATTGGTTATGGGACGCCGCTCATTTGGTAAAGGCCTCGTGCAAAAACCTTACTTTTTAACCGATGGCTCTGTTGTCAGGTTAACTACTGCGCATTATTATACACCGAGCGGAAGGAGCATTCAGAAACCCTACGAAGAAGGTGTGGAAGAATACCGTAAAGATTACCTGGAAAGACTGAGTGCAGGTGAGTTATTTAGTGCCGACAGTATTTCATTTGCCGATTCGCTGAAATACAAAACACTACAAAACAAACGTACTGTTTTTGGCGGTGGCGGAATCATGCCCGACATTTTTATCCCCATGGATACTTCAAGTAATTTCAGGTATTATAACCAGCTTAGAAGAAACCAGGTGGTATATAATTTTGTGCTCGACTATGTTGACAAACACCGTGCTGAACTGGAAAACAATTATCCTGAATTCGAAAAATTTCATACTGATTTTGAAGTAACCGGAGCGATGGTGGACACCATTGTGGATAGAGGCGAAGAAGAAGGAATTGAAAAAGACGGGGAAAGCCTTGCTTTTACTTTAAAAGACATGAAAAGGGAGATCAAAGCATTGATTGCCCGGGACCTTTACACCCGCGACGATTTTTATAAAATTCTGTTGAGCGACGACGATGCAATTAACAAGGCACTGGAAGTAATCAAAAATCAGCAGGAATACAATAATATACTGGTCTCGGCACACTGAAATGAATCATGGCTGACTTTATAACGTCCTGGATGTGGACCAATAAAATTGAAGTATTGGGTGCCATTCTCGGACTGCTTTATATTTTTTTTTCCATCAGGCAGCATATTTTGACCTGGCCAACCGGGTTGTTCACATCGCTGCTTTACACCGCCGTATTTTTTCAATCGGGTTTTTATGCCGACATGGGATTGCAGGTTTATTACGTGGCAATTAGTATTTACGGCTGGTATTACTGGCTGAAAGGAAATAAAAAAGGCAATACCGATGACCAGGTTCCGGTAACAGCAATTTCCCGCAAATTAATTCTGAAATTGATTATCATTACCGGTATAATTTACGTAGTTATTCTTTTTATTCTGATACGTTTTACTGACTCTACGGTACCAATAATGGATTCGCTGACCACTGCATTGAGCATTACAGCCACCTGGATGCTGGCAAAAAAATACATAGAGCACTGGCTGATCTGGATTTTTGTGGACATGGTTTCAGCCGGTTTGTATATTTATAAAGAACTTTGGCCAACGGTAATACTATTTGTCGTATATACCATTATGGCAGTTTTGGGTTATACTGAATGGAAAAAAGATTTGAAAAGTACAAATTGAAAACAACTTCAAAAATAATAGTGATAACCGGAGCCGAGTCAACCGGGAAAAGCATGCTGACGAAATGGCTGGCCAGTCATTTTCAGGTTCCGTATATTCCGGAATTTGCACGTGAATATGTAGAGAATTTAAACCGCGATTACAATTATTCGGATGTTGAATTTATTGCAAAAAAACAAATCAGCCATCTCCATGAATTTCAAAAAGCGGGGTTTCCCTTTATTTTTGCCGACACCTGGCTAATTATTACAAAAATATGGTTCGAAGTAGTTTTCAAACAGGTACCTTCGTGGATAGATGAAACTATAAAAGAAACTGCAATCGATTTGTTTCTTGTATGTGACACAAATCTTCCGTGGATATCCGATCCGGTGCGTGAAAACGGTGGAGAACAAAGAGAACTACTGCAAAAACAATATATAAACACAATTGAAGAATACGGGTTTAACTATAAAGTTGTGGGAGGAGAAAATGAGGAAAGGTTTAAAAATGCCCTCGAAGCGGTCAGACAATTAGGTGAAAATTGAAGGATTGATACGAACAAATCCTTTCGCAATAAAAATAAACGTGTACATTTAATCTGAGTTAAATTGAACCACTCCGGTTCCGGAAAAATAAAAAAGTTGCCATTATGAAGAAAAACAACTTTGACGAAAAAATATCCAAAACAATTGAATGCTTAAGTGATCCTGCTTCCTATGATGTGGTTTGCCACGAGCACCGCCTGGGAGAACCACTGCCTTCGAGTGCAAAATTGCAAAAAGTAATCGACCTGGTGCGCGAAATACTTTTCCCGGGATATTTTGGCAGCACATCACTTCGGCCAAATACCACCCGCCATTACATGGGAGTTTATGTTGATGAACTCTATGAACTGCTGAGTGAAGGAATTCTGGCCGGAATGTGCTTCGAGTGTGAAGACAATAAATCGAAAAACATCGATAAACACAAACTTGAAGCCAAGGAAAAAGCGATTAAGTTTATCGAAGATTTACCTGAGATAAGAAGAAAACTTGTAACCGATGTAAATGCAACCTATCTGAATGACCCGGCTGCCAGAAATATTGGAGAAGTTATTTTCTGCTACCCGGCAATCAGGGCTGTTACCAACTACCGGGTTGCCAATAAGCTTTTAAGCCTTGAAGTTCCGCTCATACCGCGCTTCATTTCAGAAATGGCGCACAGCGAAACAGGTATCGATATCCATCCGCGGGCGCAGATTGGTGAAAATTTCACCATCGACCACGGAACAGGCGTAGTAATTGGTTCGACAAGCGTTATCGGTAATAACGTAAAAATTTACCAGGGAGTAACTTTGGGCGCAAAAAGTTTTCCGCTCGATGAAAATGGAAACCCCATTAAAGGAATTTTGCGGCACCCAATTGTTGAAGATGATGTGGTAATTTACTCCGGCGCCACAATTCTGGGCAGAATTACAATAGGAAAAGGTTCAGTTATCGGTGGTAATGTTTGGGTTACCAGGGATGTTCCGCCGCATTCACGAATAATACAAACCCGGCCAAAATCAGAGACATTCTCATACGGTTCAGGAATTTAAAAAAATACATTCGCTTTGGAAAAGTATAAACTGATTGCAAAAACATTTGCCGGCCTCGAACCGGTGCTCGCAGAAGAAATTAAAAATATTGGTGGTTCAAATATTAGACCCGGAAACAGAGCTGTTTTCTACGAGGGCGACCTAAGCATGATTTACAAATCAAACTATCAGCTTCGGACCGCTTTACGCATTTTAAAGGAAATCGATTCTTTTCAGTTTAAAGATGTGGACCACTTTTATTTAAAATGTAAAAATATTAACTGGTCGGAATACCTGAAAATTAATCAAAGTTTTGCTGTAAAAAGCACGGTAATGAATTCCAGGGAATTCAGAAACTCCATGTTTGCATCGTTGAAAGTAAAAGATGCCGTTGCCGACTATTTCAGGCAAAAAACCGGGAAACGACCCAATGTGGATACACAAAGCCCGGAAATTATTATCCAGGCTCACATCAACCGGAACCATTGCAGTCTTTCCATCGACAGTTCAGGAGAATCGCTTCACAAAAGAGGTTACCGCACTAAACAGGGCGAAGCTCCTTTAAGCGAAGTACTGGCTGCAGGTATGATTCTTTTTTCGGGCTGGGATGGAAAAACAGACTTTATTGATCCTATGTGCGGCTCAGGCACACTGCCAATTGAAGCGGCAATGATTGGACAAAACCTTGCCCCGGGAAGATTCAGAAAAGAATATGCTTTTATGCAGTGGGACGATTACAAAGAAGATTTGCTGGAAAAAATTAAGGCTGAACATAAAACCAGGCCATTTGAAAAAAAGATATTTGCTTCAGATATTTCGCGCAACAATATTTTAATTGCAGAAATGAATGCACGAAGAGCGAGGGTTTACGCCAATATTGAATTTCAAACCTCCGATATAAAAGATTTGAAAGTAAATACGAACAATGCTACCGTTATTATAAATCCTCCCTACGGAGAACGGTTAAAACATCAGGATATTTATGAATTGTATAGTTCTTTAGGGGAACGGCTGAAACATCAGTTTACGGGAAATACTGCATGGATATTAACTTCCTCGAGAGAATACCTTAAACAGGTTGGATTGAAAGCAGCTAAAAAAACCACTTTGTACAACGGAGCACTGGAATGTACTTTTGCTAAGTATCCTTTGTTCTCAGGAAAATTAACTCAACAATGACTTTGTACGAAAGAATTCGCACCCAGATATTCCAGGAACTGAAAAATATGGTATTGATTAATTTCCGCTGTCGCCGGTCAGGTCAAAAATGTCTTTGTCACGAGAATTCGGTTTGGTATCACCACCACCACGCACCTGTAACATTTCAGTTGAAGTTAGAACATCAAAATTTCTTTTTTCTTTTGTATTGGCAAAAGTTCTTTTCATCACAAATAAATTTAAATCGTTAAACTTGAAAAACACACATTCTATATATATATTCTGAAAACAGGGAAAAGGTAACCCTCCAATTGGAAAAAAAAATTAAAAAAGTTAATTTGGCTAAAAATAAAATCAACCGGAATGCTTAGAAAAAGGCAAATATTGCTAATGATATTTACACTTTCATTTTTGCTCTCAACTGCTGTAAATGAGGATTCTATAACTGATAGCCTAAAAGCAAAGGAAACTTTTGCAGAGGCAATGAATCATTACAGGGAAGCAGATTATTTTAAAACAATCGATTTTTTAAATCAATCACTGTTTTACAACATAAGATTACACGGAGATAAAAATGAATATACAGGAAATATCTATAATGCGCTTGGTATTGTTTATAAAAATATTGGCGATTTAGACAAAGCGATTCAACATTATAAACTAGCTGAAGAATCATTTTTGTCTGAACATTTAACAAATCAAATTGTGTTTGCCAGAATCTATAATAATATTGGTAATGTATACAAAGCAAAATTAAATTATG
>CAYUBV010000040.1:0-14893 GCA_964443035.1 uncultured Tangfeifania sp. | reverse complement strand
TTCACACTTTTGCACGACGACATTATGGACAATGCAGAAGTGCGCCGCAACAACCTCACCGTTCATAAACATTTCAGCGAAAATACCGCCATTCTTTCGGGCGATGCCATGGCATTTTTATCTTACCAACTGCTTTTAAAATGCCGCTGCGAAAAATTATTCGAGATCACCAAACTGTTTACCGAAACGGCACTGGAAGTTTGCGAAGGACAGCAATACGATATGGATTTTGAAACCCGGCAGGATGTTACCGAAGGCGAATACCTTGAAATGATCCGGCTGAAAACAGCCGTTTTGCTGGCCTGCAGTTTAAAAGCCGGCGCCCAGTTGGCCGATGCCGAAAATGAAACAGCAGAACTCATGTATGATTTTGGCATTAACCTTGGCCTCGCATTCCAGCTCCAGGACGATTTGCTCGATACTTTTGGGAACCAGGAAACGTTTGGGAAAAAAATTGGCGGCGACATTGTAGCCAATAAAAAAACATACTTGCTGATTGAAGCGCTTGAAAATGCAAATACCACTCAAAAAAAAGAATTGAAAAAATGGCTGGCAAAAACCGATTTTAATGCCGGCGAAAAAATAAACGCTGTCACAGATTTGTACAATCAATTGGAAATAAAGCAACTGACCGAAAAAAAAATCGATTCCTACTTTAATGCTGCCTCCGAAATACTGCAAAAATTACCGGTTGATGAAAAAAGAAAATTGCCGTTGAAAAACCTGAGTAAAATGATGCTTGGCCGCAATTCGTAAACTGAACGTAAAAACCGGGAACAAAAGATAGAATAAACCAATACAATAATAACTTTGCTCAACTAAAAAAAAACGGTATCTTTTTGCCGCTTAAAAATTCAGATAATAAATGGATCAAAGTAAAGGAAAAATTATTCAGGTCATAGGCCCCGTAGTTGATGTAATTTTTGAAAAAGAAGGCAGTGATCTTCCTTCCATTTACGACGCCCTCGAGGTAATCCGCAAGGGAAAAAACAATTTGATTATTGAATGCCAGCAACACATTGGCGAAAACACCATTCGCTGTGTTGCTATGGATTCAACAGATGGTTTGACCCGGGGAATGGAAGTCAATCCTACCGGTAAACCCATTACCATGCCCACAGGAGAGTCGGCCCTCGGGCGATTGGTAAATGTGGTGGGTGATTCCATCGACGGACTGGAATCACTTCCAAAAAACGGGCAGCCCATTCACAAAGATCCTCCCAAATATGAGGATTTGCTGACCAACACCGAAATTCTTTTCACAGGGATTAAAGTTATCGATTTAATTGAGCCTTATGCAAAGGGCGGGAAAATTGGATTGTTTGGCGGTGCCGGTGTAGGAAAAACGGTTCTTATTCAGGAACTCATTAACAATATTGCGCTGGCCCACAGCGGACTTTCAGTTTTTGCAGGCGTGGGAGAACGTACCCGCGAAGGAAACGACCTGCTCCGCGAAATGATTGAAGCCAACATTGTTGATTATGGCGAAGCGTTTAAAAAATCGATGGAAGAGGGAAGCTGGGATTTATCGAAAGTGGACAATGAAAAACTGAAAAAATCGAAACTCGCAATGGTTTTCGGACAGATGAATGAACCACCGGGCGCCCGTGCCAGGGTAGCCCTCTCGGGGCTGTCGATTGCCGAAAGCCTGCGCGATGCCGGCGGCACTAACAGCAGCGGTCGCGACATACTTTTCTTTATCGATAATATTTTCCGTTTTACACAGGCCGGATCCGAAGTTTCTGCACTGCTCGGAAGAATGCCTTCTGCGGTGGGTTATCAGCCAACACTGGCCACCGAAATGGGAATTATGCAGGAACGGATTACCTCCACAAAACACGGTTCCATTACTTCGGTTCAGGCGGTTTATGTACCTGCCGACGACCTTACCGACCCGGCACCTGCAACTACTTTTGCCCACCTCGATGCAACAACTGTATTGAGCCGGAAAATCTCGGAGCTGGGCATTTACCCGGCAGTCGATCCGCTGGATTCCTCTTCACGGATTCTCACACCCGATATTGTGGGCGAAGATCACTACAAGTGCGCACAAGATGTTATTCAACTCCTGCAACGTTACCAGGAACTTCAGGATATAATTGCAATTCTGGGTATGGAAGAACTGTCGGAAGAAGACAAACTGGTGGTGCACCGTGCGCGCCGTGTCCAGCGTTTTTTGTCGCAACCGTTTTTTGTGGCCGAACAGTTTACCGGCCTCAAAGGAAAACTGGTGTCAATTGAAGATACCATCAAAGGATTCAATATGATAATGGACGGCGAGGTAGACAAATACCCCGAATCGGCATTTAATCTGGTGGGCACAATTGAGGAAGCCATTGCAAAAGGCGAAAAATTGCTGGTAGAAAAATAAAAACCAACTTTTCTATGTTTCTTGAAATAATTACACCGGACAAAATAATATTCGAAGGCAAAGTCAGGAGCATTAAACTCCCCGGCAGCAAAGGTTCTTTTCAGATTCTGAAAAACCATGCTCCGATTATTTCCACACTTGAAAAAGGAACGCTTAAAGTGATGGGTGAAAACAACGAAGAACATTCCTTTTATGTTGAAAGTGGTGTGGTGGAAAACAAGAATAACAAAATAATTGTATTGCTTGAAAAAATTTAAAAACTAAACGTCATTATATTCAGCCCCGGTAAACTTTCCCGGGGTTTTTAATTTTAGTATGAAACGAGCATGTAAAATGTTTACACCCAAGAGGATAATTAAAATAATGCGAGTTCCATACTATACCACTGAAAATAAACAATTTTAATAGTATGAAAATAAAATACCTCGTCATACGCTTCAGCTCCATCGGCGATATTGTTTTAACCACGCCGGTGGTACGCTGCCTGAAACAACAGGTTGAGGGAGCCGAGGTACATTTTGTTACCAAAAAGAAACATGCTTCAATTGTTAACTCAAATCCATACATCCACAAAGTCCACGTTTTAGAAGAAAGCCTGCCTGAACTGATAAACGAACTTGAGAAAGAACAGTTTGACTACATCATCGATTTGCATCAGAATATCCGAAGCAACCGGATAAAATCGAAACTGAAAATGCCGTCTTTCTCATTTCAAAAACTGAATTTTAAGAAATACCTGCTTGTCAGATTTAAAATTAACCGGATGCCCGACAAGCACATTGTCGACCGTTACATGGATACACTAAAAGTATTCGATGTGAAAAACGATAATAAAGGGCTCAATTTCTTCATTCCTGAAAATGAAAATTACCCTTCTTCTGAGTTGCCGGAAGCATTTCAGAATGGCTACATTGCTTTCGTAATTGCGGGCACATTTCCGACCAAAAGACTGCCCGCAGAAAAAATTATTGAAATCTGCAACGGAATTGATTATCCGGTAATACTTCTCGGAGGTAAAAACGAACATCAGGAAGCAGAAAAAATTATGGCTGCCGTCAATAAAAATGTAATCGACCTAACCGGGAAAATCAGCCTGAACCAATCTGCCAGCCTGGTAAAAAATGCCCGGCTTGTGCTGACCAACGATACCGGACTAATGCACATTGCAGCAGCCTTCAAAAAGAAAATTCTTTCATTCTGGGGAAACACGGTTCCCGAACTTGGCATGGTTCCCTATCAGGCCGACCCGGCTTCGGAAATTATGGAAGTGAAAGATTTAAAATGCCGCCCCTGTTCAAAACTTGGTTACCGGAAATGCCCGAAAAAACATTTCAGGTGCATGAGAGATTTGGATAGCCGGAAATCTGTAAACTGGATAAACCGGCATTTTCCAAAAAAATAACCTGCTCGTTTTCTTTCAGAAACATCTTTCACGTCCAGTTTTTGAATAACAAACATTTCGATTTTTCGTTAAAAACCATAAACAATTCAAGGGTGTTATAACTTATTTTATTAAACTTTATGAAAACAACATATCGTTAATGGAACCAAAAAAATATACCCTGATAACCGGTGCCAGTTGCGGCCTGGGAAAAGAACTGGCAGAAGAATGTGCCCGACGCGGCATGCATCTTTTGCTCACAGCTTTGCCCGACGAAAACATTGAAAAAACGGGTGAAAAAATTGCCCAAAAATACAATATCGATGTACGAACTTTTGAAGCCGACTTAACAAATTCGGAAGAGATTAGAAAACTTGCTGACACAGTTTCCAAAAATTTTGAAATTGAAGCTTTAATTAACAATGCAGGTCTTGGCGGCGCTCAGCCATTTCTCGAGGCCACCCCGGAATACATTGAACAGATAGTTTTGCTGAATATGAATGCGCTGGTGCTAATCACCCGCTTGCTGCTGCCTGCCCTGAAAAGACAAAAAAAAGCTTACATTCTGAACATCGCCAGCATGGCTTCTTTCAGCCCGATGCCATACAAAACCGTTTATCCGGCATCGAAAGCTTTTGTTTATTCATTTTCACGCGGATTAAATTCGGAATTCAAAAACACAGGGATATCAGTAAGCGTGGCCCATCCCGGCGGCATGCGTACCAATTCGCATTCTACCAACAGCATCGACAATCACAACTTCATTATTCGCTCCACTACGCTTTCTGTTAAAAAAGTAGCCCAAATATGCATCCGGGGAATGCTCAACCGGAAAAAACTTATCATCCCCGGTATTCTGAATAAAGTGAGCTGGGTATTGTTAAGAATAACGCCGGTTTGGTTTCGGCTGCTAATTATGCGGTCTTCGATTAAAAAAAATATCAAGCAACAAAATAATATAATTCAAACACCCGGGTAATGGAAACTAAAGAGAAAGTTCTGGTTACAGGGGCAAACGGTTTGCTGGGGGCACACATTGTTCGGGAATTGCTAAAAAGAAATTACAGTGTCAGGGTGCTTGTGCGTAAAAATAGCAATCTGAGTGCCCTTAAAGGATTGGATATCGGGTTTTTTTACGGCAAAATGACGCAGAAAAAAGATGTATTTGAGGCGGCACGGGGTTGCGATTTTTTCATTCACAGCGCTGCCAAAACTTCTCCCAAGCCTTCAGATGTGGAAGCTTTTAAAACACCCAATATAACCAGTACGGAACATTGTATTGAAGCTTCAAAAAAATTCGGGCTCAAGCGGCTGGTTTATGTCAGTACGGCCAACACACTGGGAAACGGAACAAAGGAAAATCCCGGAAACGAGGAGCGCCCGTTTATGCCGTGGCTGAAAAAATCGGGTTATGCTTACAGTAAATTCATTGCCCAGCAGATGGTTTTGGACGAAACAAGGAACGGCACACTGAATGCGGTTGTGGTAAATCCCACATTTATTATTGGTGAAAATGATGTAAAACCCAGCAGCGGGCAGATTTTTTCACAGGTTCTGAATAAACCCGTTGCTTTTTACCCGCCCGGCGGCAAAAATTTTGTAGATGCCGAAGCAGTGGCCATCGGAGCAGTAAATGCTATGGAAAAAGGAAAACGGGGAGAGTGTTACCTTCTGGCCGGGGAAAACATAACATACAAAGAGTTTTACAAAATGAGTGCTGAAATTGCGGGGCAAAACCCGGTGTTGATTGCTGTTCCATGGTTTATCCTGATGGCATTTGGCTATTTAGGCGATTTTTCTGAAAATGTGCTGACATTGCCTGTCCGCCTCTCAAAAGTAAATGCGCGGATGCTTTGTGAAGAAAATTTTTACACTCCTGAAAAAGCCATGAACGAACTGGACCTTCCGCTCATTCCTGCCCGCGAATCAGCAGAAAAAGCCATTAAATGGTTTCGGGAAAACAACTATTTTTAAAATATTAAAGTTTCGAAAACGCTTTCTCCAGCCGTTGCAATCCTTCTTCGAGAATTGCGCGCGGGCACCCGATGTTGAGGCGCAGCCAGCCATCGCCGCCGGTGCCGAATTTTGCCCCGTTGTTCAATCCTACTTTGGCTTCGTCAATAGTAAACTGAAACAGTTCTTTGTCGTTCATGCCATATTCTCTAAAATCGAGCCAGATTAAATAAGTGGCTTCCGGTTTCATCACCTTTACTTTTGGCAGTTTTTCGCTCATGAATTTTTCAAGAAAAAGGTAATTGTCCCAAATGTAGTCCAACATCTGGGCCAGCCATTCATCGCCATGTGAATAGGCGGCTTCAAGGGCAACCGTTCCAAAAATATTGCCCATCCACAAGTGGCCAATACTCAAAGCCCTTTCGTAGCGTGCAAATTTTGCTTTGTTGGGTATGATTACCACCGAAGATGAAAGGCCGGCAACATTAAAAGTTTTACTGGGCGCCATCAGCACCACCGAATTGTTGGCAGCTTCCGGCGAAAGTGTAGCAAAAGGAATATGTTTATGTCCTTTAAAAACAAGATCGGAGTGAATTTCATCTGAAATAACCATGATGTTATTTTCAAGACAAATAGCAGAGAGTTCTTCCAACTCTTCCCGTGTCCAAACCATTCCTCCGGGATTCTGCGGATTGCACAGCAACAGAAGTTTTGTGTCCGTGGTTATTTTCGATTTTAAATCGTCAAAATCAAAAGTATACCTTCCGTTTTCCGGTTTTAACGGGTTTTCAACCAGGTTTCGCCGGGTTCCTTTCACACTGTCGAAAAACGGAAAATAGACCGGCGGCTGAACAATTACTTCGTCACCGGGTTTCGAAAATGTTTCAATGGCCAGGGTCAGTCCGGCAACCACACCGGGACTGGATGAAATCCATTCCTTTTTAATTTCCCAGTTGTGGCGGCGTTTCATCCAGCCAATTATCGATTTATAATACGATTCGGGCTTAAATGAATACCCGTAAATTTCGTGATCGGCACGTTTTTTAACGGCATCAACAATAAAACCGGGAGTGCGAAAATCCATGTCGGCCACCCACATCGGCAATACATCATCGGTTTTAAAAACCCATTCCCTGCCATCGTATTTAATGCAGTTGGTTCCTTCGCGCGGTATTATTTCGTCGAAATTGTAATTCTTCATTAGCCTGAAATTACATTTGCATTTTCAATAACATTCACTTTTTGCAGGTAATTATTCACCCCGTCGTTTTCAACTTTGAGTACAAAATCAAAAATATTTTTTTGCAGACAAAGGTCAAAATCACGGGAAGGCGACCATTCCTGTTTTGCCGGATCAAAAAAACGTTCTCCCGAGCCTTTCCTGATAATTCTTTTCATGCGGTCGTAATCATTGTCGAGCTCAAGCAATTCATTCCTTAAATACTCGGCGCATAACGTATCTTCATCAGTAGCATATTCGCAGGCATAACCCATGCAAACCAGCGAAACAGTTTCCGGATTCCGTTCCCTGATATAGTGAATGATGGCAGCGGCATTCACAAAACTTCCGGTAATAATTTCGTCTGCCTGAAGCGCTGCTGCAATCCCCTGTGTTCCCGAACTGGTAGTGTGCACAATTGTTCTGCCTTCGAGATTTGCTTCAGAAAGATGGGCAGGTGAATTTCCAAAATCGAAACCAGCGGGCTTTCTCTCGTTCCGCTCTCCCATTAAAATAAATTCCGGATTGTTTCGCTTTAGGAAATAAGCCTTCTCAATTTCTCCAACCGGAATTACTTTTGCCGCACCTTTATCGTAAGCGTAGCACGCTGTTGAAAAGGCACGAAAAACATCGATTATTACTGTTACGCCGGTTGCATCTTCTGCTCCTTCAAGTAGCTGCAATATTTGTACATCCATATTTTTAATTTGCCCGAAAATAAATAAATTTAACTTAATACAAATTGATATTTACAGGCATAGTTTTTGTTATTGGCGCATACACTTTTTATACATATTGTATTTCAGTGACTTAACATTCAGATTAAACTCTTTACAAATAAAAGAAGTTAATTTCACATTTATTTGATGTACTCTTAACCTATGTTTTACAACACATCTCACAAAAACCTGTTATGTTTGCAGCGACAATCATGTTAAACAAAAAAAGTTAAATGGTTATGAAAACAATTAAATTATTATTTACAGTTATGGCAGTAGCAGTTGCAGCAATTGTTACTGGAGTTGAGAAACCAAAAATGAACGTAACTCCTGTCTCAGCCGACAGGGCAATCGTTTCAATCCTGAATGAAAATCCGGCACAATTCGAAGTAAGTATAAAAGCAGAAAACGGTGATTTGGTATATTACAAACAATCGGACAATTCAATTACAGATTACCGTAAGATATTCGATTTTACTGATTTGGAAGCCGGAAATTATCTGCTTAACCTTAAAGTGAACGGCACCAGCGTGTCGAATGATTTTTCGGTATCTCACAAAGGAATCGTTGTAGGTGAAAAGAAAATGCGCTACGCTCCTTTTTTCAATCACAAAGAGAATGTACTGCAGCTTTCTTACCTGAACTTCGACCAGGAACCGCTCAAACTGAAATTCTTTGACAACAAAGGGCTGGTTTACCAAAAAGAACTGGGAAAAGATTTTAACATTACAACCGGTTACGACCTCTCAAAACTTGAAAAAGGTTCTTATACGGTAGTATTAAGTTCGTTCGACAATGAATTTACATACAACCTGGTAAAATAGATTGGAAAAAGGAAAACAGAAAAACGAGGCTCTGCATTGCAGGGCCTTTTTTTATGGCTAAAATCGGGCAACCCCAGAATAGATACATGCAATAAGATTGGTTCACAGACCAATCGTCGTTGTTTGTCTTCAAAACAGAATCGTTTATCGACAAAAATATATTTTGTTGTAACCCCGCTGTAGTTTCGGTAGTCATATAACCAAACAATAAACAATTTAAAACAGAAAGTCATGAAAACAAAAGCATTATTTCTATTCGTATTAGCTACCTTTTTGGTTTCAGCAACATTTGCCACCAAACTGCCGTCGATGAACATCGTTCCGGTAAAAGCAGAGAAAACAATTTTAGAAATTGCAAATGGCGAAGCTGCTCATTTTGAGCTCACCGTTGTAAATTCGAACAATGAAATCCTTTATTACAAAAAATCAGAAACACCGGTTGAAAACTATAAAACGGTTTTTGATTTCTCACACCTCGATAACGATTGTTACCATGTGAGTTTAACTGTGGGAAACTGGACGCTCGACCGCCGGTTAACTGTAAAAGGAAACAGAATTGAAGTTGGCGGGGAAATGCGCCTTGCAGCTCCTGTATTTTCGCATAATGGCAACCAGTTGGATGTTTCGTTTTTAAACATGGGACAAAAAAATGTTTTCCTGAACATTTACAAAGAAGGCGAACATGTAACCGGCAGAAAACTTGGAAATGAGATTTGCCTTCAAAAATCATTTGATCTTTCAAAACTCGGCAAGGGGTCGTACGAAGTCGTCATAAACGACAAATTCAAAGAATATTCCTATTACGTGAAAAAATAAAACCACTAAAAACAAAAATAAAAAGCTCTGTGCAACAGGGCTTTTTTTGTTTTTTAAAACTGAAGGTAATTTTCAGGCAGAATTCAATACAAACTATTATACTGAAACCAGGAAATAAGATAAATAATTAATAACAGGCACTATTAAACCATTTTACACCTGAAAAGTCCAAAACAGTGTTAATTTAAAAGAAGACAAGAAACGTGCAAATAAAAATTGAGGGGCTTAGCAAGGTCTACAAAAACGGAAATTATGCCGTAAAAAACCTGAATCTGGAGATTCCAAATGGCATGTTTGGCCTGCTTGGTCCGAACGGAGCAGGCAAATCTACGCTGATGCGGATTTTGGTAACCCTGATGAAACCATCGAAGGGAACAGTAAAAGTAAACGACCTCGATTTGGCAAAAAACCGTCGCGAAATCCGCTCGATGCTGGGTTACCTGCCACAGGATTTCAGCTTTTTTTCAAAATTAAAAACCTACGAATTTTTGGATTATGCTGCCCGGCTGGCTGGTATGAAAAACGGCGCTGCCCGGCGAACCGCGGTCGACCAGATGCTTGAAGAGGTTGGTCTTTTTGAAGCCCGCGACCGTAACGCCAATAAACTCTCGGGCGGAATGAAACGACGACTCGGAATTGCACAGGCGCTAATCAACAACCCAAAAATCATAATAGTTGACGAGCCAACCACCGGCCTCGACCCGGAGGAGCGGATTCGTTTCCGTAACCTGCTTTCAACAATCAGTACACGCGATGTAATTATTATTCTTTCAACGCACATTGTGGGCGATATTTCGAGCACATGCCACAACATGGCGCTGCTCAACAACGGAGAACTCGCTTTTAGCGGTTCGCCCGAGCAACTGGTAAAAAAGGCAGAAGGAAATGTGTGGATGATAAATGCCACCGAGGCCGAATACTTAGAAATAAATGAAAAATTCCCCGTCATCTCTACCATACCTACTAAAGGAGGCTGGGAAGTGCAGGTTGTTGCCGATGAAATTAATGGTTATTATGGCAGGCAAATCGATCCCAACCTCGAGCACGCCTATGTATATTTCATGGAAAACAAACTCAACCAATGGATTAATTCGTAATATCAAAAGCTGTAAAAATGATTTCACTGCACAATATTTTTTCAATTGCAAAATACGAACGGAAAACGTTGCTGCGTAGCTGGTTTTTCCGCATTTTCAGCGTATTGTCGCTTTTGGTTCTTTTCGGAATGAATTTCGGGATGATTATCGAAGGAGGTGGAGAAGAAGGATGGGCCATCCGAAGCATACCGGCAGGCATTCCCTATTTTAACCTGCTGATTCTGAATGTTGCACAGGCAGTCATCGCTGTTTTCCTGGCTTCCGATTTTTTAAAGCGCGACAAAAAACTCGATACAACCGAGGTAATTTATATGCGCTCGATGACCAATGGCGAATATGTAATCGGGAAAACCTGGGGAAACCTGCAGGTATTTCTTGTTTTAAATGTTGCCGTAGTAATCATGGCCCTCATTTTTAATATCCTCTCACAAGATACCACCGTAGCCTGGGAAGCTTACGGTTATTACCTGGTTCTCATCAGTGTGCCCACACTGGTTTTTATCATGGGGCTTTCATTTCTGCTGATGAGTGTTATCCGCAACCAGGCCATCACATTTGTGCTGATTCTGGGTTACATCGGGATTACACTTTTTCTTTTACAGGCAAAGTATTATTACCTGTTCGATTACATGGCTTTCAACATACCCATGTTGAGTTCCGACATTGTTGGATTTGGCAACCTCGACAAAATTCTGGTTCACCGCGGAATTTACCTTTCACTTGGCCTTAGTTTTATTTTCCTGACTATCTTTCTGTTGAAGCGACTTCCGCAATCAGGATCCATGACCGTTTTTTCGCTTATCTTCGGAATCCTGTTTTTTGCAGCCGGTGGCTACCTGGGTTATTCGCACATCAGCGATTTTAAAACAACCGAAAATTTGCGCAACCAACTGGTTGAACTGAACAACAAATATGTGAAAGAAGACTTTCCTGCAACACTCGAACATTCCATATCGCTCGAACACAAGGGAAACCGGATAGAAGCGCTTTCAAAAATAACCCTCAAAAATGAAAATGGAAGCGATATTAACAAACTCATCTTCAGCCTCAACAACGGACTGAAAATTAACAGTTTAAAATGGAACGGCAGCGAAATACCTTTCCTTCGGGAATACCACCTTGTGGTGGCAACCGAAAATTTCAATCTTGCCCCGGATGAAGAGGGAACACTCGAAATTGAATATGCCGGCACAATTGATGAAGCCAGTTGTTACTTAGATATAGATGAAGAAACGCGGCAGGAAAAATTCGGGAAATTTATGCTGAATGTCGATAAAAGATACGCTTTTTTAACCCCGGATTATGTATTGCTTACTTCCGAAGCCAACTGGTATCCCAAAACCGGAGTAACATACAGCACCGAAGATGTAAGCTGGAACCATCCCGAATTTATCGATTTCGATTTCAGGGTAAAAACCACACCCGGCTTGCAGGCCGTTTCGCAGGGTAAAATCAACGAGGTTTCAGAAGGAGAATTTACCTTTGAAAACAAAGTGCCATTGACACAGATTTCGCTGGCAATCGGCAATTACGTCCAGCAAAAAATTGTGCAGGACAGCATTGAATTCGGGCTCTGGCTCATTGATGGTCACAACTATTTTACCGGTACTTTCGATGAAATAAATGATACCATACCCACACTTATTAATGAACGCCTGAACGATTTTGAAATAACCTACAACCTCGATTATGCCTTCGACCGCTTGTTTTTGGTAGAAGTTCCGGCCCAGTTCAAAACCTATCAGCGTATGTGGACATCGCGCTACGAAGCCGTTCAGCCCGAGCAGGTGCTCGTTCCCGAAAAAGGATACCTGATCCGCGAGGCCGATTTCGAAGGCATGAAAAAAAGAATGCAACGCTGGGGTCGCCGTGGAAACAATAATATGACCGAAGAAGATATACAGATACGCTTGCTTTTTGATTTTTTACGGACATTTACCGAAGAAATGGCTACCGATTTCCAGGGAGGACGAGGTGGTTTTACTGTGGAGGAGTTTCCGAATCCCTATTTTATTTTCCCAATGTTCTATAATTTTCAGAACAATATACAATCTGATAAATGGCCGATTATCAACCGGATTTTTGAAGCCTACCTGAAAAGCCAGTCGACCAGTATGCGCGGAGCCTGGATGCGTAACATGCAGGGAATGAGCGACGACGAACTGGCAAACATTGCCCTGCAGGACAGCACTTTCGAAGAAATTATTTCGGACCCCGGCCAGAAAAGAATCATCGATAATGTCGTCAAACTCAAAGGAGAGGTTTTATTTTCGATGGTAGAATGGAAAGCCGGACAGGAAGAGTTTGAAGATTTTCTGAGAAAAGTGTTGAAAGAATACCAGTTCAAAAATATTGAATTCGGGCAGTTCGACCAGCGCATTAAACAAGCGTTTGATATTGAACTCTCACCCATGATGGGCGAATGGTTTCAGGCCACTTCGCTCCCGGGCTACCTGTTTTCTCCGGTTGAAGCCGTAAAAGTAAGAACCGGCGACATGATGAAAACCAAGGTTTCGATGAAAATTACCAATTTCTCCGATACCGAAGGAATCGTGAAAATTTCATTCCGGCTCGAAGGTGGTGGTGGCAGAGGAAGAGGCGGTTTTGGAGGTCCTCCGGGCGAGGATAACATGGTAAACAAACTGGTTTACCTCGAGCCGCATCAAACCAAAGAAGCAAACTACATGCTCGATGCAGACCCGAGAATGTACATGATAAATACATTAACATCGCAAAATATTCCGCAAATGATTATGGACGGATTACGCGATGTGGAAGTAGACCCGAAGGCAAAACCTGAAGAAGGAGTAAAAATTGTTGAAACACCGGTGCAGTCAGACGTGCCGGGAGAAATAGTTGTGGATAACGAAGATCCGCAGTTTGAGGTAACCTCGACCGATGATATCAGCCTGCTCGAAAAGTGGATTCTGGAAGACGAGGAAATTGAGGGCAGCAAAAATTACTCGGGAATGAATTACTGGCGCCCGCCAGCAAACTGGACCGCGGTTACCAATTCCGAATTTTATGGCGAATATATCCGCTCCGGAATGTATGTCAAATCGGGCGATGGTTCGCTGAAGGCAAAATGGCATGTACCCATTACCGAAGCCGGCTACTACGATGTGCAATATCATTTGTACAAATCGAGAAGATTCGGACGCCGGGGAGGAGAGGACCGCGGAGAATACCATTTCACCATCCACAGCGACGATGGTGCCGAAGAACAAACACTCAGCATTCAGAGTGCCGAAGAAGGATGGAACAACCTGGGTTCTTTCTATTTTTCACCCGACACTGCCTTGATTGAACTGAGCAATAAATCAGAGTTACGCATTGTGTTTGCCGATGCCGTAAGACTCATAAAACTTTAAAATAATAAACTATTAGATATGAAGTCTTTAACAACAATGAAACAAATGCTAAAAACAATCTTTGCTGGTTTGATAATGGTTTTTATCATTTCAGGAACCCATGCACAGGAAGTCCTCACCCTTGAAAAGGCAATAAATTTTGCCGAAACCGGAAGTCCTGATTTGAAACGCTCATCGCTCAATCTCGAACGTTTCCAAAAAAGCCTCGAAGCGCAGCGGGCCGCCCTGAAATCGCGATTTTCACTCGATGTTACCCCCGTGATGTTCAGCCGGAACCGCCGGTTCGACAACCGCGTATCAGAATGGTACACCAGCGAAAATTTTGAAACCAGTGCGTTGTTCAGGGTAGAACAGCCCATTTTATATACTGATGGTACCATTTCGCTAACCAACGAATTCGGGTGGTCGAGCAGCTTTTCGGATGCAACTGATACTGAAAGTGAGGTTTTCTACAACAACCTGTACCTCAACCTCAACCAGCCGCTATTTACCTACAACAGGCAAAAGCTGGAACTGAAAGAACTGGAATTGAGTTTCGAAAACGCCAACCTGAGTTATGCCATGCAGCGCCTGAACCTCGAGCGAAATGTGACCGAATTTTTTTACAATGTTTATATGGCGCAAATGAACCTGCGCATTGCACAGGATGAATTGGAAAATACGCAAAAAAGCCACGAAATTATTTTGAATAAAGTAGAAGCCGGACTGGCAGCAAAAGAAGAACAGTATCAGGCGGAACTGAACCTTGCCACTGCAAAATCGACCCTGCAAAACCGTGAGGTGGCTTTTGAAAATGCCAAAGACCAGTTGAAACTTTACCTTGGAATGGATTTGTACCAGGACTTTTCGATACTGGCTGACGTTGCCATTAACCCCGTTCCGGTAGATTTGGAAAAAGCCATTGAAACCGGAATGGAATCGCGAATGGAACTTCGCCAGCGGGAAATCGATATTTCTTCGAGCCAGTTTGAACTCATTCGCACCAAATCGTTAAATGAATTCAGGGGCGATGTAAACCTGCGCCTCGGTATTTCGGGCGATAATCCGCAACTCGATCAGATATTCGATGCCCCGACAAACAGCCCTTCCGTGGCTGTAAGTTTCAGTGTTCCGTTATGGGATTGGGGCGAAAGAAAAGCACG
>CAYUBV010000039.1:13790-14985 GCA_964443035.1 uncultured Tangfeifania sp. | reverse complement strand
AATCGATCCGGAAAGAATAGGCTTTCCATTTTTTTGGCAGAAAGGGATTGAAAACAAGCCGGTTGTTTTTTACGCGAACCCCGCCAAAACCTAATACCACCGACATCCAGGTGCCGCCCATACTTGTTATGTGCAGACCGTCGTCGGTGTCGTTGTTGTAATCGTCCAGATCGAGGCGGGCAGTGCGCAGGTACATTTCATACGACTTTTTGTCGTACCCGATTTTTGCAGCGAGAATGGAATGTACACACGGCGAGAGCGATGATTCATGCACGGTAAATGGTTCGTAAAAATCGAAATGCTTTTTAATTGCTTCATCCGAAAAATCATCTTCAAACCAGAAAATGCTCTGCAGCGTATCGGCCTGTTTAATGTAGCATGAGCGCAGAATCCGGTCCCACGACCATTTCTGGTTGATGGGCTGTTCTTTTTGCGGAAGTTCTTTTACGGGGATCAGTTCCTTGTCTTTAAACCCGTCCTGCTGAAGAAATACCTGGTTTTTTTCATCGTATGGGAAGTACATTTCTTCAATGATTTTTTTCCATTCTGTGGTTTCCGAAATTTCATTGAATTTCCATTTTTTCACCAACTCCTCAAAAAGAAACGGGAACTCTTTTTTCAGAAAATCGATGACCCCGAGCGTGTATTTCAGTGTCCAAACGGCCATGTAACTTGTATGAAAATTATTGTTGATGTTGTTTTCATACTCGTTGGGGCCGGTTACACCCAGCATCACATATTTTTGTTTTTCAGAAGACCAGTTCACACGCTGGCTCCAGAAACGGCTGATGGCCAGAAGTACCTCGAATCCGTAGGGTGCCAGGTATTCTTTATCGCCGGTGTAGTTGATGTAATTGAAAATAGCATAGGCAATGGCGCCATTCCGGTGAATTTCCTCAAAGGTAATTTCCCATTCGTTGTGGCACTCTTCGCCATTAATGGTTACCATCGGGTAAAGCGCTGCGTTATTGTTAAAACCCAGTTTTTGGGCATTTTCAATGGCTTTTTCCAGGTGTTTGTGCCGGTACAGCAACAGGTTTTTGGCAACTTCCGGCGGGGCAGTGCTCAGGAAAAAAGGCAGGCAATAAGCTTCGGTATCCCAGTAGGTGACTCCACCGTATTTTTCGCCGGTGAATCCTTTTGGCCCGATGTTCAGGCGTTCGTCTTCGCCGGTGTAGGTTTGGTTCATTTGGAA
>CAYUBV010000039.1:3092-13690 GCA_964443035.1 uncultured Tangfeifania sp. | reverse complement strand
ATTTCCCTGGAGATTTCGGTCCAGAATTTTTCATCGTAGTTGGCATCTTCATTTTTAACATCACCATCGAGGTAAGGGGTTACAGTTATTTCTCCTGAAAAGTTCAGTGCTTTTACCGAGTACCGAATGGCGCCAATTTCGGTGTCGTCGATGCTTAAAAACCGCATGGATTTAACTTCCAGTTTTTTTCCGCCGGGCAATGTGGCTGCAAAACTCCGGGAAAGAACACCCTCCTTCATATTGAGTTCGCGTCGGAATTTTTCAATTTTAGTTTTTGCCAAATCAAGGATTTCTCCGTCCACCGAAATGTTGATGCCAATCCAGTTAGTGGAGTTAATGATTTTGGCAAAATATTCCGGATAACCGTTTTTCCACCAGCCTACGCGGGTTTTGTCGGGGTAATAAATGCCCGCAATGTAGGCGCCCTGAAGTGAGTCGCCGGAATAGTGTTCTTCAAAATTTGCGCGTTGCCCCATTTTTCCGTTTCCGATGCTGAAAATACTTTCTGAAATCCTGTTGTTTTCAGCATTGAATCCCTCTTCTATTATTTTCCATTCGTCGTGAATGATGTAATCCTTCATGTTTTAATTTTTACTCTGTGTAAAAAATACCAGTTAATTCCCCGTTCTCTTTTGAGATGGACTGAAAATGATTCTTTGAGAATATGTTTACTTCTCGCCCACTGCTACATCTTTTACGAAAAGAACTGTTATTGCAGCAATAATCATTGAAACACCTCCAAAAACGAGGGCTATTATTGTTCTTCCCTGAAAAAGGTTTTCAACCAGAAAACCTAAAATAGTAGCTGCCAGAATTTGTGGTATGACAATAAAAAAATTGAAAATCCCCATATAAATCCCCATTTTGTGCGATGGCAGCGAGCCGGTTAAAATGGCATAAGGCATCGACAAAATGCTTGCCCATGCAATTCCGATTCCAACCATTGGAATAATCAGCATGTTGGGATTGTTGAACAGAAGCATCGAGGCCATACCGATTCCGCCCAGCATTAAACAAATGAAGTGCGTGATTTTCCGGCTGGTGTATTTTGCCAGCACGGGCAGCGAAAAAGCCACCAGTGCGGCTACCCCGTTGTAAACGGCAAAAAGTACATTTACCCAGTCGGCGCCGGTATTGTATTCAAGCGATGTGGGGTCGGTTGTCAGGTAAATGTGGCTGGTGATTCCGGCAGTGGAATAAATCCACATGGCAAACAGCGCCATCCACGAGAAGAACTGCACAACAGCCAGTTGTTTCATGGTGGCTGGCATCCGGATTAAATCCGAAAAAATTTCAATCAGTGCGTTTTTTTCCCGGTTATTCGTTTTAAGTAAATAAGCCAGCAACATCAGCACAAAAAAAGCAATCATGAGTCCGCCCAGAATGTAAAGCTCTTTTTTCAGTTGAAGGTAGTAAGCAAGTACCACAATTGCCAGCCCGGTTATCCCAAAAATGCTTCCTAAAGAAATGAACTTTTTCTTTGGCACAGGACTTTCATCGTAGCCTGTTCCCACCTTGTTGATTTCCTTTTCGGCTTTTTCATACTCGCGTACTTTCTCGGGCGGGTATTCTTTGGTGGAAATGATGGTCCAAAGGATGGCGAGAAAAAAAACGAGTGCGCCAATATAAAACGACCATCGCACCGAAGGAGGAATAACCCCATCGGGAGCAGTGTTGGGAATATTGAGCCAGTTGGTCATTATGTAAGGCAGCATAGAGCCCACCACTGCGCCGGTACCGATAAAAAAACTTTGCATGGCAAATCCTCGGGTGCGTTGTTCGTTGGGGAGCATGTCGCCTACAAAAGCGCGGAAAGGTTCCATGGAAATATTAAGGGAGGCATCCATTATCCAAAGCATTCCGGCAGCTACCCAGAGTGCCGGCGAGTTGGGCATGATAATCAGCGCCAGTGAGGCAAAAATGGCCCCGAAAAGAAAATAGGGCCGCCGCCGGCCAAGCCGGTTCCAGGTTTTGTCGCTCATGTGGCCAACAATTGGCTGAACAACCAAACCGGTCACCGGTGCGGCAATCCACAAAATCGGGATGTCTTCGACGTTTGCGCCAAGTGTTTCGAAAATCCGGCTTACATTGGCATTTTGAAGGGCAAATCCAAACTGGATGCCCAGAAATCCAAAACTCATGTTCCAGATTTGCCAAAAACTGAGAGCAGGTTTTTTACTCATAACATTACATTAAAATTATTCTTGCTGTAATTCGAAAATTACAGATAATGAAATTTACCTGCTTTGCCTGAGTGAAGTAAAATGTGAATAGCCGTAACAAATATACAGCATTAAAATTGAAAGAAACAAATTTCTGTTGTGCTGTAAGCCGCTCTAAAAGTGAAGTTCCGGGTTAAAAGTATTGTTTCAAACGTTTGCGGAATAACATAAAAAATTTTAATTTTTTTTCGGAACGGTCGATTCCCGCACAATGAGATTTGCATTTAATACCTGTGTCCGGCATGTATAATCTTTTTCTGACAATATACGTTTCAGTAACATTTCTGTGGCTACTGTTCCCATTTCATAACCATGCTGGTCGACCGAGGTCAGGGTGGGGTCAGTAATGCCTGAAAACCTTCCGTCGGAGAAACCTGCTACTGCAACATCTTCCGGAACTTTAATCCCACGCTTTAAAAGCGTTTGCATGGCACCGATTGCCGTTAAGTCATTTACAGCAAATACCCCGTCGATTTGGAGGTTGTTTTTTAAAATATCCAGCACAGTTACCCGTGCTTTTTCAAAATTATCAGCCTGAAAAACCAGTTCTTCACCTGTAGTCAGCCCCGCATTGCTTATGGCTTTCAGGTAACCTTCCTTTCTTTTTTGGGCAATTAATAAATTTTGTGGTGCGGTAAAATGAACAATTCGTTTTCTGCCGGTGTCGGTGAGGTGTTTTGTGGCCTGGTATGCTGCCTCAAAATCGTCGATTATTACCTGGTCTGTTCGAAGGCCAGGCACAATCCGGTCGTAAAAAACCAGGGGAATTCTGTTTTTCCGTATATACTGAAAATGGTTGTAGTCTTTGGTTTCTTTGGAAACTGAAACCAGAATTCCATCGACCCGGTGGGCCAAAAGCGTTTTAACGTTTGCCACTTCACGGTCGTATTTCTCGTTCGACTGGCAAATAATCACATTAAACCCGGCTTCGTAAGCCACATCTTCGATTCCGCTGATGACCGACGAAAAAAAGTAGTGCACTATTTCGGGAATAATTACCCCTATGGTATTGCTGCGGCTTTGTTTTAAGCTCAATGCCACTGCGTTGGGTTGATAGTTTAATTTCCGGGCCAGCTCATTTACAGCTTTTTTTGTTGCCTCGCTAATGTCGGGATGATTTTTGAGCGCCCTGCTAACAGTAGAGGGAGAAACTTTTAATTTTCGTGCAATATCTTTTATTGTTGTAAGTCCTTTTTTCATTTTTAATGGAATATTAAACCACTGATTAAAACTAACAAATTTGTTTCAAATGAAATGCAATTTTCTTTAAAAGCGGTTGTTAAACAGGATAATTCGTTACAATTATCTCGTTTATTGCGCTCCTTTTGGCAGCATTGGAATTGATTGATCTTTTGGCTGAAACGCGGAATATATGGAAGGGTTTATACAGTTCGTCGAAAAAATGGTCGTCGGGGTCGGTGTTTTTGGGATCTGAATTGCTAAGCATCAGTTTTGCCCCTTTGCTGTGCAGTTCAGAAAAAACACGTGCCAGTTCTGTCTGGTCTTTATCATTAAAAACATTTTTGCTGTACGATGTAAAGCTCGATGTTTTATTGATAGGACGGTATGGTGGATCGAAATATACAAATGAACCGGGTTTTATGTACCCGGTAATTTCTCTGAAATCCGATTTTTTTATTTCTGCCATTGCAAGCAATTCTGCCACTTTGGGAAGATTTTCAGTATCCAGAATTTTGGGGTTTTTGTAGCGCCCGGCCGGCACATTAAATCCTCCTTTCGAATTAAACCGGAACAAGCCGTTGAAACAGGTTTTGTTCAGAAAAATAATTTGCGCTGCCCGTTTTATCCAATTTTCCGAGTACGACTCATAGTTTATATTGAACCGGCTGTTATTAAATTCATCACGCACTTCATAAAAAAACTGCTGCTGTGTTTTTTTGCCGGGTTTTTCATAGTTTTTTTTCAACCACTCCAGGCGCTCCATCAGTTTGAAAACATCTTTTTGAACGACCCGGTATGTGAGAATAAGCTCCTCGTTTACATCGCACAAAAGTGCAGATTTAATGGTGTGCTTTTGGGCAATATCAAAAAAAACTGCTCCACCTCCAACAAAAGGTTCATAGTAATTTTCTACCTGGTTTGCTTTTAGTTCAGGAGGATAAAAACCGGAAAATGTTTCAAGCAGTTGTCCTTTCCCCCCGGCCCATTTTAAAAATGGTTTTGCCCGCAAAACCGAAGGGCTTTTGGGCTTTGGAGCCATTGATTTTTTATTTGCTGATTCAGATTTCATAAACTGGAAAAACGGATGTATTCGATGCCATTTCTGTATTTTTTTCAACTTACAAAAATAGCATTTCAGTTAACTAATTCATTATAGTTGACTTTTATAATCTAACCCGGCGTGTACCTACCGGATCATACCTGTTTTACAACATGTTCAATGCAAACGAAACCGCAAACGTTTGCGGCTGACTGATTGTTAAAAAAAGAAAAAAGCTGTTGACAATTTATATACATTCGTGTTCTTGTTTTGCTTTACTTTATTAAGCTGACTGAAGTAATTTGATGATTAATAGCCGTTTATAATTGAAATGCTGTTAGCTAAACAAAGTAGATTTACAAATTAATAACTAAAAAGAAATGAGTATTATTCGTAAGAACTTAAAATTATTTCTGTTTTTGGTTGCGCTGTTAACTTATACTCACAGTTACAGTCAGCAAAAAACACTTACCGGCGAAGTGACCGATGCCGGAACAGGCGAACCTTTGCCTGGTGTAACTATTGTAATACAGGGAACCGCAAGGGGTACAATTACTGATGTTGACGGACAATATTCCATTGATGTGGAACAGGGCCGAACACTGACTTTTTCATTCATTGGTTACACGTCGCAGGAAATTGAAGTTGGCGCCGAGGATGTTTTAAATGTTCAACTGCGGCAATCGGTTGAAAGCCTCGATGAGGTGGTTGTAATTGGTTACGGGCAGGTGAAAAAAGAAGACGCCACCGGATCGGTTGAAGCAATTAGCACCGATGATTTTAACCCGGGAGCAATAACTTCTCCGCAGGAACTGGTATCCGGAAAAATTGCCGGGGTAAATATCACAAGCGGCGGTGGTTCTCCCGGCGAAGGGGCGACTATCCGTATTCGCGGTGGTTCTTCACTGTCAGCCAGCAACGATCCGCTTTTTGTGATTGACGGAGTTCCGGTTGACAACGATGGAATTTCAGGAATGAAAAACCCGTTGAATACGATCCATCCCAGCGACATTGAAACTTTTACCGTATTAAAAGATGCATCGGCAACTGCTATTTACGGCTCACGGGCATCGAACGGGGTAATTATTATTACCACCAAAAAAGGCCGGCAGGGTGCCCCACTGAAGATCAATTACAACCAGTATTTTTCAGTCGGTAGTTTTGCCAATAAAATTTACCCGCTTTCTACCAATGAGTTTACCAATTTGGTTCAGGACCGGTATGCCAATAATCCGAACGCACTGGGGTTGCTTGGCCCAAGTGATACCGACTGGCAGGAACAAATTTACAGGCCTGCATTCGGGCAGGACCATAACCTTAGCCTGACAGGAAACATCGATAACATGCCCTTCAGAGCTTCTGTCGGTTATTCCAACCAGGAAGGTTTGCTCAAAACCGATGGCATGGACAGGGTAACTGCCTCGGTGGGAGTTAATCCACGGTTTTTCGACGACCATTTTCGTGTTAATCTGAATCTGAAAGGTATGTTGATTAACAACAATTTCGGAAACCGCGGAGCTATTGGTTCGGCGTTTACGTTCGATCCCACCCAGCCAATTTATAACGGAAGTCCTTACGGCGGATATTTTACATGGGTGCAGGAAAATGGCGACCCGATTAGCATTGCACCATCAAACCCGGTGGCTCAACTCGAACTTACCAACGACCAGTCAACTGTTCAGCGAAGTATCGGGAATGCCGAGTTTGACTACCGTTTCCACTTTTTACCTGACTTAAGGGCAAATCTGAATCTCGGCTATGATATTTCATCCAGCGAAGGTTCCAATTTTATTCCCGAATATGCACCCTGGGCTTATGACAAGCAAAACGGCGGCGGAAACGATATTGCTTATTCACAGGATAAAAAGAATAGCCTTCTCGATTTTTACCTGAATTATGCAAGCGATATCGACAGGCTTGACAGTCGTATCGATGTGATGACCGGTTATTCGTGGCAACATTTCTGGAGTGCAGGTGAGTCGCTTAACACAAATGTAAGAGAAACTGTTACCTATTCCGATACTGATTATGAAACTGAAAATTACCTGGTTTCATTTTTCGGAAGGTTCAATTATATTTTTAAAGAAAGGTACCTCGCTACATTTACTCTGCGTCAGGATGGATCATCGCGGTTTTCGCCCGATACACGCTGGGGGCTTTTCCCCTCGGTGGCCCTTGCCTGGCAAATAGCAGACGAACCTTTTCTTGCAGATTCAGAAACTGTTTCCGACCTGAAACTGCGTGTGGGATACGGTGTTACCGGTCAGCAAAACATTACCAATAACGATTATCCGTACCTGCCGCGTTACACGTTTGGCGAGGAAAATGCACAGGTGCAGTTCGGAAATGACTATGTAACTACCATTCGGCCCGAAGGTTACGATGCAAATATCAAATGGGAAGAAACCACTACCTACAACATCGGGTTCGATTATGGTTTTCTCGATAACCGCATAACAGGATCAGTAGATGCATACTACCGGGTAACCGACGACCTGATTAATTTTATTCCTGTTCCGGCAGGTACCAACCTTACAAACAGGATTTTAACCAATGTGGGTGACCTGGAAAACCGGGGGCTCGAATTCAGCATCAATGCAATTCCAATTTCAAAAAAAGATATGAGTTGGGAAGTTGGCTTTAATGCATCGTACAACGAAAATGAAATTACCAAACTGACTGCCATCGATGATCCGACTTACATCGGGGTTGAAACAGGTGGTATTTCCGGAGGTGTTGGTAATACTATTCAGATTCACAGTGTCGGATTCCCGGCCAATTCATTCTTTGTTTGGGAACAGGTTTACGATGAAGACGGAATGCCGGTTGAAGGTTTATATGTCGATCGTAACGGAGATGGCTCGATTACCAACGATGATAAATACCGTTACAAAAAAGCAGCGCCGGATGTTTTTCTGGGGTTCTCATCAAAACTGAATTACCATAACTGGGATTTCACATTTAACGGCCGTGCTAACTTGAATAACTACGTTTATAATAATGTATGGTCAACCTCTGCTACTTTCAATAACCTTTACAATTCAGTTGGTTACCTCAATAATCTGAGTGAGAGTGTTTTTGAGTCAGAATTCGAAAATCCGAAATATTTCTCAGACTATTACGTTCAACATGCCTCGTTTATAAGGCTGGATAACATCAGTCTCGGGTATTCATTTAACAGCATGTATAATGACAGGCTGAGGTTCAGGGTTTACGGAACTGTTCAGAATGTATTTGTAATTACCGAATACGAAGGACTCGATCCGGAAGTGAGCGGTGGAATCGACAACAATATATATCCACGTCCGAGAACATTTATGTTGGGTGTAAATATTGATTATTAACCACAAAAGAAGTAAAAATGAAGATATATAAATTTTTAAAAGTAATTGTACTTGCACTTCTTGTTGCATTTACATCATGTGTAAACGATTTGGATACCGTTCCGCTCGACAAAGATGTGGTTACATCCGAGGACGTGTATGCAGAGCCCGATAATTACATTAACGTGCTGGCCAAGCTCTATGCCGGGCTGGCAGTAAGCGGCCAACAGGGGCCGGCAGGAATGAATGACCTGAGCGGACTCGACGAAGGTTTTGGCCAGTACCTGCGTGCCTACTGGTATGCACAGCAGTTGCCTACCGACGAAGCCGTAATTGCCTGGAACGACGGAAACCTGCGCGATTACCACGATATGGATTGGAGTTCGAACAACGAATTTATTTCGAACATGTATTACAGGGTGTTTTACCAGATTTCGCTTACCAACGAGTTTATCAGGGAAACAACTCCCGCAAAACTCGATGAACGCGGAATAGATGGAAGTGTACGTACCGATATTGAATTGTTCCGTGCCGAAGCCCGTTTCCTGAGAGCGCTGAGCTACTGGCATGCCATCGATATGTTTGGAAGCGTGCCGTTTGTAACCGAAGGCGACAACGTGGGAGCTTTCTTTCCAGAGCAAATTTCCAGGGCTGATTTGTTTACCTACCTCGAAACTGAATTGCTCGATATTGAATCCCAACTATTACCAGCCGGGCAGGCTGAATACGGACGGGCCGATCAGGCAGCAGTCTGGATGCTGATGGCAAAACTTTATCTGAACGCCGAAGTTTATGTTGGTCAGGATTATTATACTGAATGCCTGGAGTACTGCAATAAAATACTTGATGCCGGTTATTCGCTCGAGCCGGAATACCAGCACCTGTTTTTGGCCGACAATCACACTTCTCCTGAAATAATTTTCCCGATTACACAGGATGGTGTACGCACAAAAACCTGGGGTGGAACAACCTTTATCATTCACGCTGCTGTTGGTGGAAGCATGGATCCTGCTGAATTCGGAATTGATGGTGGATGGGCAGGTCTTCGTGTTACTCCCTCGTTTGTAGGTAAATTTATGAACCTCGAAACCTTAAAAAACGTTCGCATTCCGTTGAAGAGTGCGGCCGATTATCCGGTTATTTATGTGCCCGGTGGTTACCAGGTTGCCAGCGGATATAGCGAAGGTGACTGGGCTCCGGATGTTGCACCTCAACTTGCTTCAATAAATGCCGACAACATTTACGAAGGGTATATTTATTTCGCAAACGATAATTCGGAATTTAAATTTACAGAAGGCCCCAACTGGGATGTAGATTATGGCGATAATGATGCCGATGGAACTCTCCAAGCCGGTGGTGCCAATCTGGTTGCTCCAACTGCCGGTGTGTACCGGATTATCGTGAATCTTAACGATATGAATTATACAATGCAAAAAACCGATTGGGGATTAATCGGTGATGCCACTCCTGGAGGCTGGGATACAGATACCGATATGGAGTTCGACCCGGAAACCAAAGAGTGGAAACTGATTGTTGAACTGGGTACCGGATTCATCAAATTCAGGGCCAACGATGCCTGGGAAATCGACCTTGGAGATAACGGAGCCGACGGGATACTGGAGTATGGTGGTGAAAACATCGAGGTTGAAGAACCCGGAAAATACGAAATCAAACTCATGCTCGGAACCCCGGATTATACCTATTCCATTGAAAAATTCAGTTCCGACAGCAGAAGCATGTTCTATACCGAAGGACAAACACTCGAAATTGAAGAACTTTTTGAGTTTACTTATGGTTATGCAGTTACCAAATGGAAAAATGTTACCTCCAATGGCGAAACAGGTTCTGATTTGACACATACCGATACCGACTTCCCGCTTTTCCGTTTGGCCGATGTTTACCTGATGTACGCCGAAGCTGTTTTAAGAGGCGGTACAGATGGTGATTTGGGAACTGCCCTGGATTATGTGAATATGGTTCGCGAAAGAGCGTATGGCGACCAGGGCGGAAATGTTGCTGCCGAAGACCTGACACTCGATTTCATACTTGACGAACGGGCCCGGGAATTGTATTGGGAAGCACAGCGCAGAACCGATTTGATTCGTTTCGGGAAATTTACCGGCGGTGATTATCTGTGGGCCTGGAAAGGCGCAGTACAGGAAGGCAGATCTACTGATGCAAAATTCAGGTTATTCCCGATTCCTGCTGCCGATATAATTGCCAACCCGAATTTAACTCAAAATACAGGGTATTAATTGTAAAATCGTTAAAACAAGCAAAAATGAAGAAAACAATATTCATATTAATTGCATTCAGCACAATACTTTCATCCTGTATTTTTAAGGATGAACCTGCCGAACCGGTTATCGGAGTTTTCGATCCGCCGGCGATGGACGACGTTTCAGGAACATTCGTTTTTGAAGAAGAAATGGCTGATGAGGTTTTTAAAACTTTTAGCTGGAGTGAAGCCGATTTCGGGTTCCAGGCGGCTGTTGATTATACAGTTCAAATCGATTTTGCAGGCAATGAATTTGCAGAGGCGACCGATTTACTCGAAACTCCCGAAACTTCGGCAAGTATCACCGTTGGCGAGTTGAATCAAAAACTCTTATCGATGGGAGCCAAAACAAATGTTCCTACCGATTTCGAAGTAAGGGTAACCGCATCGGTAAATGAAAATGTGCAGACACTGATGTCTGAAATTCAAACGCTTAACATTCATCCTTACCAGGTGGTAATTGTTTATCCGTCGCTTTATTTGCCGGGTAGTTACCAGGCGGCCAGCGGATACGAAGCTGACTGGAGCCCCGATAAAGCCCAGCAGATTTATTC
>CAYUBV010000039.1:0-2992 GCA_964443035.1 uncultured Tangfeifania sp. | reverse complement strand
TATGATACTGAAACCAAAACCTGGTCGGTTACAGTCGATTTGGTGGCTGGTGAAATTAAATTCCGGGCCAACGACGACTGGGCGCTGAATTACGGTGACACCGGTTTCGATGGATCGATAGAAGAAGGCGGAGACAATATTCCAATTGACGAAGCCGGAAATTATACGGTAGTACTAAACCTGGAAACCCCGGGTTATGCCTACTCGATTGTTAAAAATTAGGTTTAGTTAATCAAAAGGGATTGTCCGGGTTTTTTCCGGGCAATCCCTTTTATATTCTGATAACGATGAAATACTTCAGTTTCCTGTTTTTTGCTGCGTTGTTTTTTTACAGTTCTGTAACAGCCCAGATTTCCGCTGTGCCCGAACTCCCGGTGGCTACGCAAAGTGTAACAATCACGTTCGATTCTTCTGAAGATTCGAGGCTGGGTTACTACACCGGCGATTTGTATGCGCATACAGGTGTAATTATTGAGGACAGTGCCGACTGGCAGCATGTAATTGGAGACTGGGGTGTGAATGCAGAGCAACCGCAGCTTACCCACCTCGGAGATGGTATTTATGAACTGGAGATTACTCCCGACATCAATTCATTTTATTCAGTAGAAGAAGGGGAGAAGGTGCTCGAAATGGCGTTTGTTTTCCGTACTGCCGATGCCGGTGACCAGACAGGCGATCTTTTTGTTGAGGTGTATGAAGAGGGTCTGGTGGTCGATATTACCGAGCCTTCAGAAAATCAAATTTTTCCGCAAAATCAAGCAGTTACAGTTTCTGCCATATCGGGTGTTGAATCAGAACTGAAAATCTACCTCGATGATATTTTGCTGGAAGAAACTACGGGAACATCAATTACTACCACCTATTCTTTTACTGAAAACGGAAGTTACTGGTTTATTGCAGAAGCAACTGCCAATGAAGAAACTGTGCTCGATTCTACCGAAATTTATATCCGGGAAGAAACAATCATGGAGATTAAACCGGATGCTTACCGCAAAGGAATTAACTACCCCGCCGACACTTCCGCAGCTCTGGTTTTGTGGGCACCACTTAAAGAATTTGTGTTTGTGTTGGGCGATTTTAATGACTGGCAACCCACCGAAGGTTACCAGATGAAAAAGGATGGTGACTATTTCTGGCTGGAAATACCGGGGCTCGAAAAAGGAAAAGAATACGCTTTTCAATATTTTATTGACGGCGAAATTAAAATTGCCGATCCTTATACCGAAAAAGTTCTCGATCCGTGGAATGATGAATACATCGCCCCGGAAACTTATCCCAATCTCAAATCTTACCCTGAAGGAAAAACAGACGGAATTGTTTCGGTTTTGCACCCGGGGGAGGAAGAATACGAGTGGCAGGTGACCGACTTTCATCCGCCGGCCAAAGAAAAAATGGTGATTTACGAATTGCTAATCCGTGATTTCACCGAAGAACACACCTATAAAGCTGTGCGCGAAAAGCTGGATTATCTCGAAGATTTGAACATCAATGTGCTTGAGCTAATGCCGGTGAATGAGTTTGAAGGCAACAGCAGTTGGGGCTACAATCCTTCGTTTTATTTTGCTCCCGATAAATATTACGGACCTAAAAATGAACTGAAAAAACTGATTGATGAATGCCATCAAAGAGGCATTGCAGTTGTGCTCGATATGGTTTTGAACCACAGCTACGGCCAAAGCCCCTTTGTTCAGATGTACATGGACGACTGGACCATCACCGCCGAAAATCCATGGTACAATGTGGAATCGAATTTCGAAAACCAGAGCCTGGTCTGGGGCTACGATTTCAACCATGAATCGGAGGCAACCGAAGAGTTGGTAGACAGCGTGAACAGTTTCTGGATGAATGAATACAAAATTGACGGATTTCGTTTCGACTTCACCAAAGGCTTTTCCAATACGCCGTTTGGAGAAGGCAGTTGGGGCAGCGAATACGATGCCGACCGGATTCTGAACCTTCAGCGCATGTCAACCGAAATCTGGGACCGTAACAACGATGCCATCGTCATTTTTGAGCATCTTGCCGATAATGATGAGGAGAAAGAACTGGCCGATTTTGGAATTTTAATGTGGGGGAATATGCACGGAAGTTACCTCCAGGCTGCCCGTGGAAATGTAGCAGAATCGAATTTGAGCGGTGCTGTTTATTCCGAAAGAGACTGGAACCAGCCCAACCTGGTCTCTTATCCCGAAAGCCATGATGAAGAGCGGATAATGTACGAAATAAAACTTACCGGCCTAGCCAGTGACGATTACAACATTAAAAACCAGCAAACCGCACTCGACCGCATCGAACTGAATGCATTGTTCCACCTGCCGTTGCCCGGCCCAAAAATGATTTGGCAGTTTGGCGAGCGTGGCTACGATATTTCCATAGATGAAGGTGGCAGGTTGGGTGAAAAACCTCCGCGCTGGTATTACCTGAACAACTCCAACCGCGTCGATCTTTTCAGGGTGATGGCAAAACTCAATTACCTGAAGCAAACTTATCCTGAATTTTCTTCCTCTGATTTTCAGCACGATTTGGACGGAACAGTGAAAACATATAGTTATTCTGATGATGAAAACCATGTGGTGGTTGTCGGTAATTTTGGAATTGAAGAAGAAGAAATCGATCTTAACTTTCCTGCCACCGGAAAATGGCACCGGTTTTTTATCGAAGATTCCGTTCAGTTTGAAAACGCAATGCAATCAATTACTTTGGCACCCGGTGAGTACAGGCTTTATTCCACACAAAAATTTGCTCAGCCGGATATTGTCACTGAAAATTCGGTAAAAGAATTGTCGGATGAAAACATAAAAATCTATCCGAATCCGGCCAGTGTTCAAATTATGCTCGACGGATTAAAAGCGGGAGCACGCGTCGAAATATATTCGCTTACCGGAAAACTGATGCACCAGTCAGAGCCGGAAAACCGCCATTCTCACCGAATAAATTTGAAACATTTCCGGCCGGGATTGTACATTGTGAATGTTTTTCAGAACGGGGAACG
>CAYUBV010000038.1:0-14989 GCA_964443035.1 uncultured Tangfeifania sp. | reverse complement strand
CCAAAAAATGCCCGGAAGTTTCTCAGGATAACCAATCCTGAAAAGGCATTCTTTGTAAAATATGAATACTGGTATTTTTATATTTCCGAATTAAAAAAACGAAACATCCCATTGTACCAGATTTCCGCCATTTTTCGTGAAAGTCAGCTTTTTTTTAAAGAGAGCGCCTGGGGGAAATGGTACCGGGAAATGCTGTTTAGTTTTACCCACTTTTTTGTGCAGGATAAAAAATCGGAGGAATTGCTTTCGTCGGTTGGCTTAACCAATGTTTCGCTAGCCGGCGACACCCGTTTTGATCGGGTGGCAGCCATTGCAGACGGTTCAAAAGAATTGCCGCTTGTTGAAAAGTTCAGGGGAGATTCGAAGCTGATTGTGGCCGGCAGCACCTGGAAGCCCGATGAAGAAATACTTGCAGCGTTTATTAACAATGCGGATGATGTAAAAATGATAATTGCACCCCACGAAGTTTCGGCTGCAAATATTAACAGGCTTCAACAATTGTTGAAAACGAAGGCTGTTTTATACAGTGAAGCCGAAAATGAGGAACTTTCAGCAAAGCAGGTGTTGATAATTGATTCAATCGGGCTGCTTTCATCGCTCTACCGCTACGGAGACGTGGCCTACATTGGCGGAGGTTTTGGTGTGGGCATTCACAACATTCTGGAAGCCGCTACCTTTGGATTGCCTGTAATTTTCGGGCCGAATTATCAGAAATTTAAAGAAGCGGTGGATTTGATTAAAAGAGGCGGAGCATTTACCATTAAAGACTTTGACGAACTAAAAGCCATTTTAAAAAAACTACTTACCGACAAAAAATACCTTGAAAAGGCATCATCATTAAGTAAAGAATATGTGGACGAAAATGTGGGTGCCACATTTCTTATCATAAAAAAAGTTTTCAACAAATAGTACTTTTTAGCATACAATTTGTAAGCCATAGAAGCTTTAAAAATTTAGATTTTTTCACCCGAAAATTCGATCAGAAAAGCAAGCTCTTCTCATAAGAAAAATTCAGTTTTGGTAAACTTTTTACAGAAAGCAACAGGTTAACTGGCTGTTTTGCAATTAATTGATAAATTAAAGTTGATAACTTTTAATTTTTTATTCCAAAAAACTATTCCATTTCTTTGAGATGTGTTTTATCTTGCATACCACAATTTCAGGGCAGAGGGCTTCTCGCCAAAATTTATTTTAGATAATTATAAAAGTATTAAATATATTAACTGGACACTATGGCATACGATGAAGTATCAACAACGACCACTACCGGCAAAAAAATCTATTCGCAGGAAGAAGCGGTAAAGGCTTCCCAGGAGTATTTTAAAGGAGACGACCTGGCAGCAAGAGTTTGGGTAAATAAATATGCCCTGAAAGATTCTTTCGGGAATATCTTCGAACTCACCCCCGACGATATGCACCGGCGACTGGCAAAAGAAATTGCCCGCATTGAAAAAAAGTATACCAATCCGCTTCAGGAGGAAGAAATTTATGAAGTTCTGAAAGGTTTTAACCACATAGTTCCGCAGGGAGGGCCAATGACCGGAATCGGGAACGATTACCAGGTGGCTTCACTTTCCAACTGTTTTGTAGTTGGAAACGACGGCAATTCCGATTCGTACGGCGGCATCATGAAAATTGACCAGGAGCAGGTTCAGTTGATGAAACGTCGCGGAGGTGTCGGGCACGACCTGTCGCATATTCGCCCGAAAGGTTCGCCGGTGAAGAATTCAGCTCTTACTTCTACCGGAATTGTACCTTTTATGGAACGGTATTCCAACTCCACGCGCGAAGTTGCCCAGGATGGCCGCCGCGGGGCGTTAATGCTTTCGGTATCCATTAAACACCCCGACTCCGAAAGTTTTATAGACGCCAAACTGGAACAGGGAAAAGTAACCGGGGCCAATGTTTCGGTAAAAATGCAGGACGAATTTATGAAAGCGGTGGAGACTGGCACAAATTATACGCAGAGTTACCCGGTTAACAGCGACAAACCGATTTATAAAAAGGAAATTGATGCAGGAAAGCTTTGGAATAAAATTGTAAAAAACGCCTGGAAATCAGCCGAGCCCGGAATTCTTTTCTGGGACACCATTCTGCGTGAATCAGTACCTGACTGCTATGCTGATTTGGGTTACCGCACCGTTTCCACCAATCCGTGTGGCGAAATTCCGCTTTGCCCGTACGATAGCTGCCGCCTTCTTGCAATCAACCTGTATTCGTATGTAGAGAAACCGTTTACCCCGGAGGCCAAATTTAATTTCGATCTGTTCAAAGAACACATTCATTACGCTCAGCGCATCATGGATGACATCATCGATCTGGAACTGGAAAAAATCGATGCCATTCTTGAAAAAGTAAATGCTGACCCGGAAGATGAAGAGATAAAATTTGTGGAAAAAAGCCTTTGGGAAAAAATAAAGCAGAAAGCCAGCGAAGGGCGACGTACCGGAATCGGCATAACTGCTGAAGGCGATATGCTGGCTGCACTCGGGTTGCAGTACGGGAGCGACATAGCCGTTGATTTTTCAGAAGAAATTCATAAAACGGTTGCCCTGGAATCTTACCGTTCATCCGTATTTCTGGCCAAAGACCGCGGTCCGTTTTCAATTTACGATGCCAAGCGCGAAGCAGACAACCCGTTTATTAACCGGTTGAAAAAAGCAGACAGCAAATTGCATGAAGACATGATGAAATACGGTCGACGAAATATTGCATTGCTGACAATCGCACCCACCGGAACCACCAGTTTGATGACGCAAACCACCTCCGGAATCGAGCCGGTTTTCCTGCCGGTATATAAACGTCGCCGGAAAGTGAATCCAAACGATAAAGATGTGCGCGTCGATTTTGTGGATGAAGTGGGCGACCACTGGGAAGAATACATAGTTTTCCATCATAAATTCAAAACCTGGATGAAAACCCGGGGGTACGATCTGAACCGTGAATATTCGCAGGAGGAACTGGACAAAATGGTGAAGAAATCACCTTATTTCAAAGCCACTTCAAACGATGTGGACTGGTTATCGAAAGTGCGGATGCAGGGACGCATTCAGAAATGGGTGGACCACTCCATCAGCGTTACCATCAATCTCCCGGCGACAGCTACCGAAGAGTTGGTTGGAAACCTTTACATAGAAGCCTGGAAAAGCGGATGCAAAGGAGTTACCGTATACCGCGACGGCTCGCGTTCGGGCGTACTTATTTCAAATGACGGAAAAGACAAGAAAAAAGCCGATGTGTTCCCCACCAACCGTCCGGATAAACTGGAGGCCGATGTAGTTCGTTTCCAAAACAACAAGGAAAAGTGGGTGGCTTTTATTGGTTTGATGGACAACAAACCTTACGAAATATTTACCGGTTTATCTGACGATGAGGACGGAATCCTGTTGCCACGGTCGATTACCAAGGGGTACATAATTAAAAGCAACGATGGTGAAGGGCAATCGCGTTACGACTTCCAGTATGTGAACAAACGCGGGTATAAAACAACCATCGAAGGATTGTCTTATAAATTCAACCCGGTATTCTGGAATTATGCCAAACTGATTTCAGGCACGTTACGCCACGGTATGCCGATTCATAAAGTGGTTGAACTGGTTACCAGCCTGCAGTTAGACAATGAAACCATCAACTCGTGGAAAGCAGGAGTTGCGAGGGCACTCAAAAAATACATTCCGAACGGAACACTGGCAGATGACGCCAAGTGCGGTGAATGCGGATCGGACGATGTAGTTTACCAGGAAGGTTGTTTAACATGCCTTTCCTGCGGTTCATCCAAATGTGGATAAGAGCCTCTCATAAGGAGAAGGAAAAGAAAAGACCAGAACTTTTTAAGTTCTGGTCTTTTTGTAAAAATGCTTTTAAAAGCATGCATTTTCAATATAATTCAAATAAACCAAATCAGGCATTCACCATTTTTTCGTAATCGTCAGCCGACATTAAATCATCCAGTTCCGAAGGATCGGCTACTTTAATTTTTACCATCCAGCCTTTTCCGTAAGGATCTTTATTAACCAGTTCAGGCTCGTCGGCAAGTTCTTCGTTTACTTCAGAAACTTCGCCACCAACCGGCATAAACAAATCTGAAACGGTTTTTACGGCTTCAACGGTGCCAAAAGTTTCACCTTTGTCGAGTTCTTCACCTTCGGTTTCAATTTCCACAAAAACAACATCGCCCAGTTCACCCTGGGCAAAATCAGTTACTCCAACTGTGGCGGTATCGCCTTCAACGCGAACCCATTCATGGTCTTCTGTGTATTTCAAATCTGCTGGTATGTTCATAATTCCATTTTTTAAGTTTTTTCAAAATTAATATAATTTGCTGAAACATGAACGTCCAAAAGCCAACCTTTTCCCTGATTTATATCGCATTTTTATAATCGGGTTAAATTTTAATCCTTCACTTTTTGTATACTTGCACTGATTGAATTTATTTCTGATATGTTTTCAGCAAAAGCAACTACCCTAAAAGCGCTCGACAGAATTGCCGGGGAGCTTATCGAAAAATTCCCTGAGCAGCGTATTTTTGCATTTTACGGAAAAATGGGAGCCGGGAAAACCACTTTTATACAAGCTGTATGCAGGAAACTCGGGTCAACCGATAATGTTATCAGCCCTACTTTTGCGCTGATAAATGAATACAAAACCGATGCGATGCATTCTGTTTATCATTTTGATTTTTACCGGATTGAAAGCATGGAAGAAGCTTTTGACCTTGGGTACGAAGATTACTTTTACAGCGGTGAATACTGCCTGATTGAATGGCCTGAGAAAATTGAGCCACTCCTCCCTGAAAATTATGTGGAAGTAAAAATTGAAGCGCTGGAAAACGATGATCGCCGGATTTCGGCCCAAATTATTTAGCCTGCCGGAATAAATCAAATCCGGTTATTTTGAAAATTGCACTTTTGAATGTAACTTGATCCGCTAATTAGAGCCAAAATTAGTTAAGTATGACAAGCCGGGAAAAATCACCAGAAAAAATGTCGGTTTCCAAAACCATGTTAATGCCGCAGGAGGAAATGCTTGAAATTAAGAGCAGAAGTGAGAAAATTAAAATCGGGATTCCCTCCGACTATTCCAAAGTGGAATACCGGGTGCCGCTCACTCCGCAGGCGGTGGATTTGCTAACTTCTTACGGCCACGAAATTTACATTGAAAAGGATGCCGGCAAACATGCCAGTTACACTAACGACCAATATCGGCAGGCCGGAGCAGTGATTCTTGATGAAAAGGAAGAAGTTTTTCAGTGCGACATTATATTGCGGGTAGCGCCTTTCAGCAGCGATGAAATTGATTTGCTGCGCGGCAACCAGACCGTTATTTCGAGCATGCAGATTCAGGCCCACTGCAGCGAATCGATTAAGAAACTGATGCAAAAAAAAGTGACCACCATCGCTTTCGAGAACCTGGAAAACGAGGAAGGTTTCATGCCTGTGGTTCACCAAATGAGCCAGATTGCCGGACTTACTTCCATTACAATTGCCAGCGAGTTCCTGAGCAATGCCCATAACGGGAAAGGGGTGCTTTTTGGCGAAGTTACCGGTGTTACGCCTGCCGAACTGGTGATTATCGGTACCAGCACTGCTGCTGAATATGCCGCACGCGCGGCGCTGTCGCTCGGCATCCTGGTAAAAGTTTTCGATACTTCGGTTTATGATCTGAGCAAACTGGAAGAAAAACTGGGCCAACGGATTTTCACCTCGGTATTTTACCCGAAGGTTTTACGGAAAGCCCTTTTTTCGGCCGATGCAGTAATTGGAGCCATGTCGTTTAATACCACGCCAAAATTCAAGGTTTCCGAAGATTTGGTGAAGCAGATGAAAGAAGGCTCGGTAATTATCGATTTGAACGCCAGCCAGGGAGGTTGTTTCGAAACATCGAGATGTACCGATTTTAATAATCCGACCTACGTAAAACACGGAGTGGTGCATTATTGTGTGCCTAATTCACCGTCGCTTGTTTCGCGCACGGCATCCATCTCACTGAGCAACATTCTCATTCCCATTCTGCTGGCCATTGGCGACAGCGGGGGAGTAGACAGCTACATTAAAACCTCGAAAGGTTTCCGCAAAGGGGTTTACATTTACCACGGAATTTTGACGAATACCGAAGTGGGCAATCTGTTTAATATTCCTGCAAAAGACATCGACTTGCTGCTCGCTGTATTTTAATGGAGCAAAATCAAATTTGTGTAAAAAATGTTCAACTCATTAAATAAAAATTATCCTTTTAATGAAGACCTGAAATTCAACCTTCAATCCATTTCGGGTGTGAGCCTCGGATTGTTTTTATTTCTTCTTTTTTTTCAGCCTCTTGATCCTGCAACGAATGTGTTTGATAAAAAATTACTGATTCTAACCGGATTTGGTGGAATTACTTTGCTGTTGCTGCTTTTGCTCCGGGTGTTTATACCCTCTTTTTTGCCAAAAGTTTTCATCCCGGAAAAATGGACACTCAAAAAAGAAGTCCTGCTTCATTTTCTTTTCGTTGTTTTAAACAGTGTTGCTTATGCATTTTTTGCGGCTTATGTTGGCCGAATCGAAATAACTTTTCCACTCACCGTAAGAATTATACTGATTTCTCTGATACCGGTGCTTTTTATGGTGATTATTTATGAATACCAGTTTTTGAAAAGGCGCATAAAAAACCTGCTCAGCCAAAATATGGAGGAAAATTTCGGTGAAAGTGAATCAAAAGCAGAGCCGGTTGTTGAGTTTGAATCTGAAAACCAGGCGGAACATTTTCACCTTTTTCCGGAACAGATAATTCTGATTCAGGCCGCTTCAAATTATATCGAAATCATATACAAACAAAATGAAAAAGTGAGCCGGCGCCTGATTCGGACCACCATGAAAAAGGCTGAAAAACAACTTTCAGAATATCCCTTTCTTTTAAGATGCCACCGCTCGTGCATTGTAAATACAAATGCCATCCAAAAAATTCATAAAAGCACAGAAGGTTTAAAACTCGAATTATTTGATTATGCGCACCAGGTAAATGTTTCACGGCAGTATGTGCTTTCCGTAAAAAATGCGCTGGAAAACCCGACCTGACAGAATCCGGTTATCCCCTGCCAATGTCATTCGTCCCACAAATGCCGGTATAACCACATTCTCCTGCCAAAAATCCCAAATATTTTTTTGACAGTTCAACTGGCTTTACCTTTATGATAAGAAAAAACTCAATGTCATGAAAATTTTAATGATTTACCCGGAATATCCCGATACGTTCTGGAGTTTTAAACATGCTGTGAAATTTGTATCGAAAAAAGCGGCTCACCCTCCACTTGGGTTGTTGACTGTTGCTCCGATGCTTCCTGAAAACTGGCCGAAAAAGCTGGTTGATCTAAACGTGGAAAAATTAAAGGAAAAGGATATTTTATGGGCCGATTTAATTTTTATCGGTGCCATGTCGGCACAATATAAATCGACTGTTGAAGTAATCGATTTGTGTAAATCGCTGAACAAAACAATTGTGGCTGGCGGACCGATGTTTACAGAGGACTATGAAAAGTTTGAGGAAGTTGATCACCTGGTTCTCAACGAAGCAGAAATCACATTGCCGTTATTTTTGGATGATTTGCAAAAAGGAAAACCAAAGCGCATTTACCAGACAGAGGAATTTGCTGATATTACAACTTCGCCGCAACCCGATTATTCGCTGGTTGACATTTCGAATTATTCATCAAAAAGTATCCAGTTTACACGCGGTTGCCCTTTCAACTGCGAGTTTTGCGATATTACGGCATTGCTGGGACACAAAATGCGAATAAAAACCACGAAGCAAATTATAACTGAACTTCAGGCTTTATACGATTTAGGAGCCCGTGGAGAAATCTTTTTCGTTGATGATAATTTTATCGGGAATAAAAAAGTGCTGAAAACCGATTTGCTCCCGGCAATGATTGAGTGGATGAATGCACACGGAAACCCCTACACGCTATCCACTGAAGCATCGGTAAATCTGGCCGATGATCCAATACTGATGAAACTGATGACACAGGCCGGTTTTTCTTCGGTGTTTGTGGGAATTGAAACCCCGCAGGAATCGAGCCTCGAGGAGTGCAAAAAAACACAAAACAGAAACCGCAGCCTGCTCGACAGTGTAAAAGCCATTCAGCAAAACGGGATGGAAGTGCTTGGAGGTTTTATTGTTGGTTTCGACAGCGACACGCCGGGAATTTTTCATCAGCAAATAGAATTTATTCAGAAAAGCGGCATCATTTCGGCAATGATTGGTTTGCTGAATGCCCCTACCAAATCGAAATTATACCAACGGTTGCAAAAAGAAGGCCGGATTCTGAATAAAATGACCGGCGACAATACGGACGCCACCATGAATTTCATTCCGAAAATGAATAAGGAAATTCTGGCAAACGGTTATCGCGATGTCATTCGCGGAATATACGAGGGCAAGCCTTTTTATGCGCGTGTCCGCAAATTTTTAAATGATTTCCAGCCGCAGGTGAAAGTGCGCACAAAAATTACATTCAACAAATTCATGGCGCTTATTAAATCCATGTTTATCATCGGGATACTCGACAGGGACAGAAAATATTACTGGCAGCTTTTTTTCTGGAGCCTTTTCAACCGGCCCGAAGTATTTCCGCTGGCGGTTACCTATTCCATTTATGGCTACCACTATCGAAGGGTTTTCAAAAAAATGAATTTCTTTTAGTGTTTATGTAATAGATTGAAATGACTACATTTGCTGAAGAAATATTTTAAAAACTCTACAGGAAATGTGGACCGAACTGAGTAAATACAGGAAAGAATACCTTGAACTAAAATTGGATGAACACATCAACTATTCATGGTTCAAAATGATTTCTATTGTATGGAATTCTACGAAAATAGAAGGCTGCTCGTTAGACGAAAATGACACCCGGCTGTTGCTTGACAAAAATATTACAGCAAAAGGGAAACCGCTTTCCGACCATTTAATGGTGAAAGACCATTATGAAGCTTTTCGTTTTATAAAACACGAAGCCGCAGGCAAACGAAAAATCACACCCGACTTTTTAAAGGAAGTAGCCTTGCTGGTAATGAAAAATACAGGTGGAATTAATCGAACAGCAATGGGTGAATTTGATACGGCAAAAGGCGACTACCGGTTGGCACAGGTTTATGTCGAAAAAAAATATTTTCCTGATTTTAAAAAAGTTCCGCAGCTTGTGAATGAACTTTGCACAAAAGTAAACGATAGAATTGATAATGTTGAGGGAAACGACATTGTAAAACTTGCTGCCGATATTCATTACAACCTTGTAAACATTCATCCGTGGGGAGATGGCAACGGGAGGGTTTCGCGTTTAATGATGAATTACATACAACTTTACCACAGCGAACCGCTGATTAAAATTTTCACGGAAGACAGAGCTGAGTATATCAACGCACTAAATGATACGGAAGAAAAAAACAATCCCGAAATTTTCAGGGAATTTATCGCTTCGCAACAATTGAAATTTTATAAATCAGAAATTGAAAAATTTGAAAAGAAAGACCAGGATTTTAACTTTCTTTTTTAATCTGTTTTAACCAGAATCGTCATTGAAACCGGGTCGGCTTTTATTTCTCCCGATATTGTATCGCCCTGATCGTGTGTATAAAACTCATCGCCTTTCACTGCAATTTCAAAAATCCCTTCGGGCAAGGGAATGATTGCATCTTTTCTGCTCCCGTTAAAAATCAGGATGATGTCTTTCCATGAATCATCTGTTTCGCGGCCATCGATGCAGTAGGCAACAACCCCGATTTTATATTGCGTGCAGAATTTTATGTGGTTCTGAACCTGGTTGGTCTGCGACATTCTGAATGCCGGATGATTTTTCCGCAATTCAATCAGGTTTTTATAGTAGCTGAAAACATCTGCGAATTCTTCTTTCCGTTTCCAGTCGATTTGGTTGACTGAGTCGGGCGATTTGTATGAATTCCCATGCCCGCCTTTGGTTCGGCAAAATTCGACGCCTGCATGCAAAAACGGAATTCCCTGCGAAGTAATAACAAGCGCTCCTGAAAGTTTCATCATTTTCCGCAGCTCTTCATCGGTTGCTTTCGGACAGCTCGATTTGAGTTTGTCCCACAGCGTATAATTGTCGTGGCACGAAGCATAATTCACACACTGCCCGGGATTGCCCGCCCAGGGTTGTTTCGACGATTCTACGTAATCGTACACAATTTGCGGATGGTACACCGCTCCAACCACGCCAAACATTACGGCTTCTTCGCGCAAATCGAGGCCACTCACAAAACCCTTTGTTTTTTTGTTGCTGTGGTTTCCTTTCAGGGCGTCGCGCAGATCATCATTAAAAGCTGCAATACCCGGCAGTTGCGGGATATTTCTTTTTACGGCGCGTTTCTCTTCGGGCATCGGGCTGTGATCGGCTGCCCAGCCTTCGCCGTAGAGTATCATACCGTGGTTTATTTCGTCAAGTTCCCGGCGAATCTCTTTCATGGTTTCCAAATCATACACGCCCATTAGGTCGAACCGGAAACCGTCGATGTGAAATTCTTCAGTCCAGTATTTCAGCGAATCCAAAATGTATTTGCGCACCATTGCCCGCTCGGTAGCCACTTCGTTTCCACACCCGGAAGCATTTGAAAAAGTGCCGTCTTTTTTCTGCCGGTAAAAATAACCGGGCACAGTTTGATTAAACACCGACTCTTTGGCAAAATAGGTATGGTTGTAAACCACATCCAGAATCACTCCAATCCCGTTGGAATGAAGCGCCTGTACCAGTTTTTTGAATTCTTTTATCCGGGTTGTTCCATCGTACGGGTCAGTAGCATACGATCCTTCCAGTGCATTGAAATGCAACGGATCGTAACCCCAGTTGTATTTTTCGAGGGGTTTTTCCTCATCCACCGTATAAAAATCATACACCGGCAGTAGATGTACATGAGTAATCCCCAGTTCTTTCAAATGCGATAACCCGGTTGCCAGTCCTTTTTCGGTGTGGGTTCCCTCTTCCGCAAATCCCAAATATTTTCCTTTATGCTGAATTCCGGACGATTCGGAGATGGAAAAATCACGGACATGTGTTTCGTAAATCACTGCGTCGGTAAAACTTTGGAGCACAGGGCCTTTGTCGTCTTTCCAGTTTTCGGGATTTGTTTTCAGCGGATCATAAATCATTCCCCGCTTTCCGTTCACTCCAACGCAACGGGCATACGGGTCGGGCGTTTCGGCCAGCCATTCGCCATCGTTAATTTTCAGGGTATAAAACTTACCCTGGTAATCGCCCGTTAAAACGGTCGACCATACTCCGTTTCCAACGGCCTGCAACTGTGTTTTATGAAAGGCTTCTCCTGTTTTCCCGTCTTTATACAACCGGAATTCAATCATTTTGGCGGTAGGGGCCCAAATTTTTACGGTTGTTTTTTCCGGTGTCCAGGTTACTCCGAGATCGTTTCCTTTGTAAAAAGGATATATCGAAAAATCGATGTGGTTAAATTTCCAGTCTCTCATTAAAATTTAAATAACGTCTTTCGTAAATAAACACTCTGACTTCCCAGCCTGCGTCCGTTCACTTCGAAAATTACCACTTTTGCTTTTTGCAGTTTTTTGAGGCTTCTCGAGTGCGAATAAAACCGGTTCAGGTCGATGGATAGAGTGTGACTTTGTTCTTTGTCCAGATACAACGGATAAAATGAAGCATTATTGGTTCCTTTAATCCTGAATTTTCTTTTCACCCAAATGCTGCTGAACACCAGCATTGGCTGCTCGATGTCAACTGCTTCTTTTCCTTCGTTTTTTATAGTAAGAATCAGTTCATCGGGATAATACAACGCATCTTTTTTCAATTCCACGCTTACTTTCTTTTTAGAAGATTTCGGCCATTCTATTTTTCGCTTCACCTTAAAAGGGCCAATAAAAAAAAGAAGAATAAACAAAATGGCAATTGACAGAATTACTGCAAACCACAAGAGTTTGTTCCCTTCGGGAGCGATTTCGTTTTGGGCCCAAACGGGTTGCGTTAAGGCAATTAAAGAAACTAAGATTATCAGGCGCTTCATTCTCATAATTTTGGGACAAAAATAGCAGAATATTTTTGATGTTATTTGTATTATCAACGGTAAGAGCCTGTAAAAAGTTCAACCTGCTGAATTATAATCACTTTAATCTTCCGGATAATTTTTCACCCTATTTTTTTGAGTCATTTTCTCTCCCGGAGGTTGCTTGACCCAATTATGTATTTCATTCTGATGTAGAGTGGATACACCATGGCTTTATAACGGTTTGGAATAGGATTTAAGCGTGAAACCTTCCGTCAGGAATAAAAAAAAATGCACCATTCATTAATAAATTGTAAGGATTAACGCAGATTAACGTCTAATTAGTCATATAAAATACTTTTTTGTATTTTATTTGCATTGAATAATCATTTTATATCATGAAAACAACTATTATGAAACATCTGGTATGCCCCATTTCGGCGGAAAAGATAAATGAACAGATTACACGTATAAATGCATTGTTAACGGTACTTTTTATTGTAGCAGGTTTTGTTTTTCAGTCAGTGCTATTTTTCGTATTTCTGCTTGCTGATTTTTATATCAGGGCATTTACTCAATTAAAATACAGCCCGATTAGTTTTGTGAGCGCGAAACTGGCAAATGCATTGAACCTGGATAAAAAGCCAATTGCAAAAGCACAAAAGATTTTTGCTGCCCGCCTCGGGTTTGTAATGACACTTGCTATTTCAATTTTGCTGTATTTTAATCTGGTAACAGCAGCCATTGTAATCGGCGGAATATTAGTGTTTTTTGCCACACTGGAATTTGCATTTGCAATTTGTGTGGGTTGTATTATCTACACCTATTTTGTTTTGCCGCTCTATAAATAAAAAACATTGCCATGACAAAGTTTTTTCCATAAAGGGATGAGCTTTTTATATTCCATTAAAAAATCAGGTTTAATTATGCAGCCCGGAAGTCTTTCCGGGTTGTGTTTTTGAATCAAATGCTTCAATATTATCTATGCAAACAGCTAACAACTTTTTACACCGCGGCTTTAGCCCGGTGCCGAAAATCCTTCTCTTCCCACATTCCGAATGTAATCAAAATCGAACCGCAGTTTTTTGAGGTTTAAAAACTGCTGCACCGTTTCCAGTTCTTCGGTAAGCAATATTTCAATCAAAAAAAGCGCACAATCTCAGTTGCCCTGAAATTGTGCGCTTTTAAATTGTTTAAAAATTTTTCTATTGCTGAATTTTTTCCTGCAGTCGCTCTTGCAGTCCGGCATCGTTTTGCAAAGTTGCCATAATCGACTGGTAGCGTTCGAGCGAAAGTTCACTGTCGGTAATTACTTTTTGCATATCCTGTTGTGAACTTTGCTGAATTTCCTGAATGGCCTGACCGGCAGCAGCAAACTTTTCAAGTTCTTCTTCTGTGGCATCCACTTCCTGGTTTGGATCCTGCTGTGCATTCATTATTTCATTAAAACGCTGCACCTCAATTCCTTCTTCTTCCACGGCAGTTGCCATTTTCTGCTGAATCTGCTGATTCATTGTCTGCAACTTTGTAAAAACTCCGGCAAACTGTTCCAATTCGGTATCGCTGATACTGGCAGGATCTGCCGGTTCAATAGTCTCTTGCGGCATTTGGGCAAAAGCAATTGCAATGCCTGCAAAAAAGAAAAGAAATAAACTCGTGATTTTTTTAATTGATCTTGTACGCATACTATAAATTTTAAAAATTTGTATTTCAGGTTCAAAACAAATGAAGATCAGATGAAATACCTGAGAAAAAATGTCAAAAATCTTTAAAATTGTTCTTAAGTTTGGTAATTATTAGAACTAAATACTACGATTAATGAAAAATATTGGTTTTTTTATTCTCCTGCTTTCATTTATTTTTTCCTTTTCATGCACTCAAAAAATTTCATCTGAAAAAGAAGTCAATCCTTCGCTGACGCTTTGGTACGACGAACCGGCAACCGAGTGGACCGAAGCGCTGCCACTTGGAAACGGACGTTTGGGCGCCATGGTTTTTGGCGACACCGAAAATGAAAATATCCAGTTTAACGAAGAAACATTGTGGAGCGGCCAGCCCCACGATTATGCAAACGAAGGCGCCTGGAAATACTTAGACGATTTGCGTCAACTGCTTTGGGAAGGCAAACAGGAGGAGGCCCACGAACTGGGGAATGAACATTTTATGTCGCAGCCATTCGGGCAGTTGAGCTACCTGCCTTTTGGAAATATCCGGCTGAATTTCCCGGGTCATGAAAACGGAGAAAACTATAAGCGACAACTCAACCTGGAGGAAGGTATAACTTCTGTCAGTTACGAAAAAGACGGAGTCCGATTTAAACGTGAACTGTTCAGTTCGAGCCCTGACCAAGCCATTGTTATGCACGTTGAAGCATCGAAAAACGGAACCCTGAATTTCTCCGCCACACTCGATTGTCCGCACAACGATTATGAAGTTTCAGTGGAAGGCGACCAGGTTATTTTAAAAGGCAAAGCCAACGATTACCACCAGGAAGTGGGCCGCGACGGAAATCCGTATCCTGAGAGTAAGCTCACTTTTGAAGCGAGGTTGAAAATTGTACCCGACGGTGGAGAAATCATTCAAAATGGCGATTCGTTAGAAGTTGTGGAAGCGAATGGCGCCACGGTTGTTTTAGTTGCGGCCACCAGTTTTGTGGACTATGACGATATCAGCGCGATTCCGGAGGAGCGTTGCAATAATTATTTGGCTGAATTGGAAAACAAATCATACGAAGCGTTAAAAAAAGAACATATCCGGGATTTTCAGGCATTGATGAACCGGGTCTCGCTCGATTTAGGCAGTTCTGAAATTTCAACCAGACCGACGGATGAACGCCTGTCTTCTTTTACCGAAGATGAAGATCCAAGCCTGGTTTCTTTGCTATACCAGTACGGTAGGTATTTATTGATTTCCTCCTCACGGCCGGGAACAGAGCCCGCCAATCTGCAGGGAATCTGGAACAACAAACTGGCGCCGCCATGGGACAGTAAATA
>CAYUBV010000037.1:1731-15064 GCA_964443035.1 uncultured Tangfeifania sp. | reverse complement strand
ATGTATTTATCGTTTGCCAAAGCCAACCGCGAGCCCAATCGTACGGCTTATGTAGATATTGCCCCGTACCAGGAAGCACCGGTAAGTGAAACGCTGCACGACTGGGAACTGGGATACAATTACAGCTCGGCAAGTTTGACCGGCGGAGTGAATATCTATTACATGGATTACAAAAACCAGTTGGTTCAAACCGGTGAAATAAACGATGTAGGCGCCCCGATTATGGTGAACGTTGATGAAAGTTACCGTACAGGCATCGAACTTCAGGCCGGAATAGTTATAACAAAAAATCTGCAATGGCAGGGAAATGCAACCTTCAGCCGGAACAAAATCAAAGACTTTACCGAATTTGTGGATAACTGGGACACCTGGGAACAGGAAACCTTCGAATTGGGAACTACGGATATTGCTTTTTCACCCGATGTGATTGCCAACAGCCAGTTTAGTTTCGAACCGGTGAGCGAATTGTTTTTCTCTTTGAATTCATCTTATGTAGGAAAACAATACATCGACAACACTTCGAGTGATAAACGCAGCCTCGATCCGTATTTCGTAAATAACCTGAAAGTGGATTATTCATTCAGCGGTCAGCTATTCGACGAAATACAACTGCATCTGATGGTCAATAATATTTTCAACGAAAAATATGAAAGCAATGCCTGGGTGTATTCCTACATATTAGGAGGCGAACGCTACGAAATGGATGGCTATTTTCCACAGGCCGGAACCCATTTTATGTTTGGAGTTGATTTTAGTTTTTAAGAAAAAATAACTCGTGGCACGACTTAAGTCGTGCCACGAATGTTAAACCTCAATTTTAATTCCTTCTTTTTTTGCCACTTCAATAATCGGCGAAAAATCATCAGTTTCAAAACGTTTTTTTCCTATCGCTAATGGCTCAATTCTAAAATCGTTGCGGTATTTTGGCAACCAGGGAGACGAAAGTATAACATCATTATCTGTATCGAAGTCATCCGAAACAAGCAATACATCAATGTCACTGTTTTGCTTATTTTCATTTCTGGCATAACTGCCGTACAAATAAGCAAAACTTATATTGATGCCCCCTTTCTGCAAATTTTTAATGTACTGCTTTACAATATTTACAATTTCTTTTTGAACCATTTCAACAAATTTTGAGTTTCTGCGAAATATTTTGCTACGGCATCAAACTGAGGTTTGGACGGAAAAGATTCGGGATATCTTCCTTCCAACTGATATTTCATAAGAATCTGACTGATAATCAGCATATCTTCAGGTATTTCAGCATTCGCTTTTTTAGCAAGGTAAAAAATATCATGCGATTTTGGAGGAATTTCCCTTGTTTCTTTTACCACCAGTGCCTTTAAAATTTTTTCAATACTGAGATGACAAAAAAAAGATTTTACTCCAGCACCACTTTCCCTTCAATCTCCACCAGCAAATCATCGCGGCAAATATCTGCAACGATATAAACCACAGGCAGATTTTCGTAAAAACGTTTAAATGTCTTCTTAATCTCCGCAAAATCTTTCCGGTTTTTTACATAAACACGGGCATGGCCATACCTGGCCTGAAGGTTGTTACCGGGCAACTGATTCAAAACTTCCTGCGAATATAACCGTTGGATATTTTCGATGGTTACAATTGTTTGTTTTTCGGCATCCCCGATTCCTACTGTTTTCTCACCCCTGATGGATGCTGTTCCTGAAATAAAAATCAGTTTTTTATCAAAAAGTTCCAGGTAGCGGGCCCTTTCAAATTTCGGAGTTGTTTTGGTACATTTTTCTCCACCTACCAGCACCTCCTCGCTGTAACCATGAGCTGCAATCTGCCCCGGATTATCGAGTGGCATGGTACGTGCATCTTCTGAATGCAACGCTACAAACTCAACCATTACTCCTCCTCGGTTCATTCCTATTCCTGTTGCTGCGGGGAAGCCTGTTTTCTTAAAATGTTCGGCATAAAAAACTGAACGAACATTGTTAAATTCCTGGTAACGCTGTTCTTCACCATCAAAACCAAGAATATCTTCGAGGTAATTCCACTGACGAAGAATAGAATTTACAGGAAATTTGAAATTAGCCAGCAATTTGCCAAAAGCACCGAACACATTTTCAGCATTTTTCCTGCAATTTCTGCTGACATTATCCTGAACTGTACCCAGCAGAATTGCTGTGTCACCCCGTCTGAAAAGCATGGCGGCGCCATATTCCATTTCAATCATTTTAGCGATCCAGATGGAAGGATCGTAATAAAATACCTCGGCAATAACTTTGCATGTTAACGGAGGTTGCGCAATAACGCTTGTAATAACCGGAGTTGAATACCGCGATAAAATTAATTGCTTGATCTCTTTCCGCAATTTATTATACGATTCATCAGATGACGTATCGACAAAAAAATTGACTTTGAAAACTTTTTTTCCTGAATTGATTTGCTTCAACTTTCTCAAGCAGTCGTTAAGCTGTTCCTCCTGAGATTTACATCCGCTATCGGGTTTTATATAGATTCGGTCGCCGTTTAAAAAATACATTCTTGTGTAAGTTTAAGCTGGATTACAAATATGTAAGATTTTTTTTGTGAAAAAAAATTAGTAATCCCCACTTGCTTCCGCACCATTCAAAACAGCTTCGGTAGAACCAATTCCAAGCCGGTCGGCGCCCTGCTCCAGGTAAGCCACTGCATCGTCCCAGGTACGTATTCCACCCGATGCTTTAATTTTCATATCGTTGCCCACGGTTTTCACCATAATATCGATGTGTTCCGGTTTGGCCCCACCCGGACCAAATCCGGTGGATGTTTTTACGAAATCGGCTCCCGCCATAAACGACAATTCGCAGGCTTTGGCAATTTGTTCGGGCGAAAGAAATCCACTTTCCTGAATCACTTTTACCGGCACATCGTGTTCATGGGCTACTTCAACTACTGCTTTAATGTCTTCCACCACGTAATGGTAATCGTCGCCCAAAAAACGACCGATATTCATTACCATATCAATTTCATCCACGCCATCTTCTACCGCCTGTCTGGCCTGAAAAGCTTTGACCGGGGTAGCATCGGCGCCATGAGGGAAACTCAGCACGCATGAAACTTTCACGTCGGAATCTTTCAGTAACTCTTTGGCTGCTGCAATATCGCAGGGTTTTACACACATACTGAAAACGCCGTTATCGATGCACATTTTGGCATGTTTTTGCAGGTCTTCCATTGTAAATTCGGGTTTTAACACGGCGTGATCTATCGTTTTGGCTAAATCGTTTTTTGTAATTCGCATTTTAAAAGTTGTATTAAGTTTTTACTCTTCCATTTCTCTTAAAATCTGTTCTACTTGTTCGTTCGTTTTTGTGAGTTTATTCTTGCAGATTTTCAGCAAAGCAGAAACTCTTTTTACTTTTTCGGCCAGTTCATCCACATCGAGTTCTTCGTTTTCAATTTTTTCGAGAATCATTTCTATTTCAGAAATCGCCTCATTGTATGTTACTTTTTTAACTGTCATTTTATTTCGTCTTTGTGATTTTACTTGTTACGCTTCCATCGGCAAAGCGGGTTTCCAGTTCATCGTCAACCGCCAGTTGTTTTATTGATTTCACAATTAACCCTTCTTTCATCGACAATGTATACCCCCTTTTTAAAACCTTTTCCGGATCAAGCAGCCGCACAGTATTTTCATTTAAATGCAACCGTTTTTTTTCTTTCTCCAGCAAATTCCGCGAGCTGTTTTTCAATTTTTCATTCAACAAATCAAATTTCGACATTTCTTTGAATATAGCCTCACCGGTTAATCTTTTTAAAAGTTGCTGCCGACGTTCAAGATGGCTTTTCTTTTCCACCTTCCAGACTGAAACAGCGCTGTGTAAATCGTGCTGAATATTATTCAGTTCATATTTTTTATTGAAAGCAAAACGGTTTACCACGTGTTGTAGTTTATTTCCAACTGCGATTAGCTGATTGGTTTTCTTATTGATAAACTGGCTGCTTAGTTGTTGAAAATCACCTGCCAAATCTTCAAGTTCGCGGTGTTTTGCTTCTACATTTTCGCGTGAAATATTTACCACTTCCTCTTCCAAATTTTTCAATCGATCATAGAAAATTTCGGTTCCGTTGATAAAAAACTCAGCAACTGCAGTGGGTGTTTTCATCCGGGTGTGCGCTACCATGTCGGTAATTGTATCGTCCTTTTCATGTCCTATTCCGGTAATTACCGGCAGCGGAAACTGGGTAACGTTAAATGCCAGTTCGTAATTATCGAAACAACTCAGGTCGGCAGTGGCTCCCCCGCCCCGGATAATGGCCACGGCATCAAAAAAATCTTCGTACTGAAATATTCTTTCAAGCGCACTGATAATCGACGGAACAGCTTCGGCACCCTGCATGTAAGCTTCAAAAAGATGGGTGTAAAAGCGAACTCCCAGCGGATTTGTTTCCAACTGGTTCATAAAATCCTGGTAACCGGCAGCAGTTTTTGAAGAGATAACGGCAATTTTTTGAGGAACGAGTGGCAATACCAGTTCCTTGTTCATATCAAAAACGCCTTCATGCTGCAAACGTTCAATAATTTCTTTACGCTGAAGGGCCAGGTCGCCAACAGTGTATGCCGGATCGATGTCTTTTATGTTCAGGCTCAGTCCGTAGGCCGGATGGTATTCAACCGAAACCTGCACCAGGATTTTTAAACCCTGCGTAAAAAGCTGACCGGTAGAAGTTTCAAAATAAGGTTTAAGCATCCGGTAGGTGTACGACCAAATGGTAGCGCGCGCGCGGGCAATGATAATATCATCTTTTTTTTCAATCAATTCCAGGTAGCAGTGTCCGCTTCTGTTTTCCTTCATTTCGCTGATCTCAGCCACAATCCAAACTGCACCCCGAAATGTTTCATCCAGCGCATTTTTTATTTGTTGAGAAAGTTCGAAAAGCGTCAGCTTCTGCTCCATCCGCTAAAAACTTTTAAAAATTTTTACTGTTTGTACTGCCTCGTCAGCAATAATCTGTAAAAGTAATATACCAGATGGTAATGAAGATAAGTCATTCATCAAAATTTTCGAGGCATCGGTTTTTATCTCTTTTCCAATCAATCGCCCTTCAAGCGTATAAAATGCCAGTTCCAGCTTATCGGAAACCAGGTTCGATTTTTTTTGCAGCACCAGGTAATCAACCACCGGATTAGGGTAAACCAGCCAGTCTCCTTCATCTTCGTACCTTTCCATCAGTACTGATTTTAAAATTTTATCGGCAATTTTCATATCCGGAATTCCATAGCCAAGCAATGAATCGGGATTGCCAAAGAGGTGCGCACTTTCTTCGATGGCATTTTTTACCTGTGAAGCCCTGGCAAATGGATTGGCCTGCCATAAACAGGCTGCAGCGCCTGCCACAACAGGTGATGAATATGACGTTCCGTTTCCAAAACCAATTGTTCCGTTGCTGAGTTGTACCGCTGTGTTCCAGCCAACTGCCGAAACATTGGGTTTAACATCGCCGTCGGAAGCCGGGCCGTAGGAAGTAAATGGCGCCGGACTGCCTTCGTGATTCACAGCTCCAACCGCAATAACACTGTCGCCATCCGAGGGGGCAATAATGTATTTCCAGCCGTTTTTATTATTGCCTTCATTTCCGGCGCTTGAAAACACCAGCATCCCACGCGAAGCAGCAACGTTGGCAGCCTGAGTTACGCGGGTGGTTTTTCCGTCCATGTCTTCGTAGGTATGATTCATCGATGGATCATCAAACTGGTAATATCCCAGTGAAGAGTTGATGATATCCGCTCCCACACTGTCGGCAAATTCAGCGGCAACCACCCAGTTGTCTTCTTCAATTAAATATTCAGAACCAATGTCCTCTGAACGCAACAGCCAATAGGATGCTTCGGGTGCTGTACCAATTAATTTTCCGGGAACATTTCCTCCCATTATTGAAAGCACGCTCATACCATGGTAATGCATCTCAAAAGCGTCGAAATCTTTGTTCACAAAATCTTTCACCCCAAGAATCCGGTTATGTGCCCACAGGCTGTCGAAAGCACTGTACTGATTAGCTTTGTAAAACCCCGCATCGAGCACGGCAATGTGAATGCTGTCTCCCTTAAAATCCTGATTGTGCAAAAACTGACCGTTTAACTGCCCCACCTGAAAAACCGATGAACCGTAAAGTAAAGTGTCAATATTCAGGGTTTCGCCCGGGGTCATGGGATCGGCAAATTTATCGAAAGCGCTTTTTCGGGTTGAGCCCGGCCTGGTAAAAACCACTTCCTTCACAAAAGGCAACTTTAAAACTTCAACCCGAAAACTGTCGTGCTGCGCAAAAACCGTAACTCCGTTCAGCCATTTGGAAGAATGAATGTAATCAGCATCCAGGTTTAAAACCTGTTGTATGTAACCAGGGTTAGGGGGCAAGTCGAGCGAATCAATGGTGATATTTTGCTTTACCCTCCGCTGAATGGCCCGTTCAGAAAGATAATCTTCCGGAAAAGAGAGTGAATAGGGCGTGTTCTTCTTATCGGTAAAACCTACCCAAAAGAATGACTGCCCGCTCGATGGCAATCCGGTAAAAATTGAAATGAATAAGATGAACAGAATTATAAAATCCTTCATACTGAACGCTGTTTTGACTCTTCAGGTTGATTTTAAAATAACGGTACAAATTAATGAAATTCAGGAACATTTTCAGACACATATAAAAAAACTTCAAAAAGAAGACGTTTCCTTTTGTTGTTTAGTCAGTGATTTTCAAATTTGGCTTATTTCCTGAACCGCTCCATTTGCATCATGTATTCCGATGGATCCTGCATGAATTTTTCGGGATCGGGAATGTTGTGACGGCCCTTTTCCATTTCTTCAATCTGTTGATTTCCAATACTGTCTCGCACTTCCGGGTTCAACAATTTTCCTTCATCGTATTTTAAAGAGTAAAGATGGTCCCCTTCCTGGTTATAAAATTTCCATTCGTCGTCGCGCAAATTATTTTTGTAGCGGGCCTCCATCTCCACGCGCCCGTTTTTAAAGTAAGAAAGACAGAGCCCGTTTCTTTTACCGTCTGAATATTTGCATTGCATGTAGGGTTTGCCGTTTTTGAAAAAAACTTCGTATTTCCCCTCCTGCACGCCGTCTTTCCATTCGCCCCGGTCAAACAGTTCACCGGTCGGATAAAAATTCATGGAAAAGCCGTGTTTCTCTCCATCCACATAATTCTCTTCAGAAATTTTAATATCGCCGGACCAGAGCGTCCACTTCCCGGCACGTTTTTCATCCACATAATTTCCTTCGGCAACCTTTTTGCCGCGCTCGCTGAAAAGCTGCACAAAAGCAGAATCGGAATTTTCGGCATAATGAATTTTTGCTTTCACCATGCCTCCCGGGTAATAACGGGTCCAGTCTCCCACCGGGTTGCCGTCTTTAAACCGGCCTTCGTAAATCAACTTTCCGTTGGGGTATTTTTTTTCCCATTTCCCCTGTCGCAAACCACTTGAATCGGTTTGATTGATTTGCGCAGAAACCAAAAACGGCATACATATAATCAGGCTGAAAAATATCAATCGCATAAATTATTCTTTTGTGTGGGAACAAAAATAATTTAAAGTTTTGAACCGGTGTAATAACGCAGAAATTTGAATTTTATTGAATAGCGTAATTTTTTCTGTCCACCTGCTATTTCCCATCTGGCGGATCAGCTCAACCCCGGAGCATTCACCTGCTGACTTTGGGTCAGCGGGTGAATAGATTATGCTTTGCAGCCATTTTATTGAGCAGGTCACGTTGAGTGACCAGCTCAAAACAAAAAAGCCCCGCAGTAAACTACGAGGCCTTTTGGTTCATCTTTTTATTTGTCACTAACTAAGCCACGATTTCAGCATCCAGATGCGTTTTTCAGTGACTCCGATTAAATCACTCAGTAATGCGGCAGTTCCTTCGTCTCCTTCGGCAGCTTTCAGCGCATCGTTTAATCTTTTCAGCAATAACCGGCTGTTTTCCAAAACAATTTCCACACCTTCGCGTCCGTCGGAAATCGTTCCTGCTTCCTTCACATCAGCCTCTTTTACATAGTCTGTAAACGTGTGAAGCGGTTGCGCGTCAATCATGAGAATGCGTTCGGCAATCTCGTCGACTGTAACAGCGGCTTCATTATACAACTCTTCGTATTTTTCGTGCAGCGAAAAAAACAAAGTGCCTTTCACATTCCAGTGCAATCCTCTCAGATTCTGATAATAAATCTGGTAATCAGCCAACAGGCTGTTCAGTTTTTCTGCTAATCCTTGATTTTTTGTATTCATAATTTTCAATTTTTAATGATTCATATTTTATACAGGCAAATGTACTATCATTAAAATTTATTATTTTTATGTCTCTATAATTATAAGTTATGATACAAATTCATCAGATGGAGTACCTGAAAGCACTCGCACAATTTGGCAGCTTCTCATTGGCTGCAAAAAAATTAAAACTCACCCAGCCCGCACTCAGCCTGCAAATCGCCAAGCTGGAAGACGAACTTGGTTTCCGGCTGCTCGACCGCCGGAAACGTCCGCTGGAATTAACTCCCGAAGGTGAAATTTTCTACCAGAAAGCATTGGATATTTTGCTGAAAGTTCAGGAGCTGAACAGAGTGACTGCCGATATGGGCGAACAAATTTCAGGACAGTTAAAACTTGGAATTATTCCCACCCTTGCACCTTACCTGGTTCCGATGTTTATTAACGATCTGAATAAAAACTACCCGCAGTTGAAAATAGAAATCAGCGAGTTGAAAACAGAAGAAATTATTCACGAACTAAAAATGGGAAGCATAGATTGCGGCATTCTTTCCACTCCGCTAACAGTTATCGGAATCAATTTTATACCACTCTTTTATGAACGGTTTTTTGCTTACATTTCTACTGAACACCCACTGTTTAAAGTGGAAGAAATCAATGTTGGTGACTTGGATGAAGAAGAAATCTGGTACCTCGAAGAGGGCAACTGTTTTCAGAACCAGGTGAATTCTATTTGCAAAATCAACTACCAGGAACAGAAGGATAAAAATCTTGTTTACCGCAGCAACTCAATAGAATCGCTGCGTCGGATAGTGGAGAACAAAGGAGGCATTACTTTTGTACCCGAACTGGCTACAATTAATGTTTCGGTGGAGCAGGAAGATTTAATCAAAGAGTTTTCGGGTAAACAACCTGCACGTGAAATCAGTATAGTAACCCTAAAAAATTACATGCACGAGCGACAGGTAAAAGTGCTGCAGGAAACAATTCTGGAAAACATTCCGCAACGCATGAAACAACAACCCACCGACTGGATTATCGATACAAACATCAGGATATAAAAAAAAGGCGCTGTAAACAACGCCTTCACTTTTAATTGTAATTCATTTCAACTTGCCCGGTGGTTTCAGTTTCCATCACATCGTATGCGCGGGCAAAATCCAGGATCTTTCGAATGGAGTGTTCCGATGGCGAAAAGCCTGTTTTTTCCATTCCGGTTAATTTATTTTCAAAGCTGCCGTTCATAGTAAAAAAATCAGAACCTGACTGAGCCAGAAAATTTTTAACTAAGTAAATTAATGTAGAACTATTTTTCATAGGCATTCTAAATAAATGTTTGTTTTAGAACGCCATGCAGCATTTAATATTGTGTTAACAAAAGTTAAATACGGGTCAGGTTCAATTTCTTTTCGCTTATCAGTTTGCGCAGATTGATCAATGCATAACGCATTCGCCCCAGTGCAGTATTGATACTGACACCGGTTTGCTCCGCAATTTCTTTAAAACTCAGCCCCATGTAGTGCCGCATATAAATTACCTGCTGCTGATCCTCGGGCAGTTCTTTAATTAACTCTTTCACCTCACTCAAAATCTGACTGTTCACAATCTGATCCTCTATGGTATCTTCCGAGAACCTTTGTGAATTAAAAATATCTGTTTCCATGCTGTCGTTGGAAACAGTTGCCTGGAGTTTTTCTTTTCTGAAATGATCGATGATCAGGTTATGGGCGATCCGAAGTACCCAGGAGACAAATTTTCCATTTTCGACGTACTTCCCGCGTTTCAGCGAACGTATCACTTTAATAAACGTTTCCTGGAACACATCTTCGGCCAGATCCTGATTCTTTACAATTAGCAGAATATACGAGTAAACCCTGCTTTTATGACGATGGATTAGAATTTCAAGTGAATTCTGATCGCCCTCGATAAACTGTTGAACGAGCTCATTGTCGTTCAGTGCATTTGTTCTGAACATTACCTTCTATTTAAATGTAAATAAAAAAAGTAAAGTTTATCTATAGGCGTCTATTTTAAAGTTGAAGTAAAACAATTTATTAATTTTGCTCGGATAAAAATGAAACATTTTGCGGAGATAAACAAGTTTTTTTAACATTTTATTCAATTCCCGATTCCAATATGTCAAAAAACAAAAGTGCCAGATCCATTGAAATAAAAAAAGCAAGGGTTCATAACTTAAAAAACATCAGCCTTAAAATCCCACTGAATCAGTTTATTGTGGTTACCGGAGTTTCAGGTTCCGGAAAATCGTCACTGGCTTTCGATACACTTTTTGCAGAAGGACAACGCCGTTATGTGGAAAGCCTTTCTTCGTACGCTCGCCAGTTTTTAGGAAGAATTAACAAACCCGAGGTGGATTTCATTAAAGGAATTCCGCCGGCAATTGCCATCGAACAAAAAGTAAATACCCGTAACCCACGTTCATCCGTAGGCACATCGACCGAAATTTACGATTACCTGAAATTACTGTTTGCAAGGATTGGCCGGACAATTTCTCCCGTTTCGGGAAAAGAAGTGAAACGGCATACTGTTACAGACGTGGTGGATTTTATTTTCTCGTTTGAAGAAGGAACGCGGTTTATGATTCTTTCACCTTTAAAACCCCAAAAAGGCCGGACAATTCTTAAGGAAGCCGAACTGCTGATGCAGCAGGGTTTTTCGCGCATCGAGGTGAACAATGAAATAAAACGCATTGATGAACTGGTGGAAGCCGGTGAAGAAAATTTTTGTAACGGAAACTGCAATGTGGTTATCGACCGTGTGGCCGTGGCTGATGATGAAGATACCCAAAGCCGCGTGGCCGATTCGGTTCAGACCGCTTTTTACGAAGGCCACAGCGAATGCATCGTAAAAATATACAAAAAGAAAGATGAAGTTATTTCAAACAAATTTTCGAACCTTTTTGCTGCCGATGGGATGGAGTTTGAAGAACCTACCGTTCACCTTTTCAGTTTCAACAACCCGGTGGGCGCCTGCCCAACATGCGAGGGCTACGGAAAAGTTATCGGCATCGATGAAGATTTGGTGATTCCCAATAAGTCGCTTTCAATTTACCAGGATGCCATTGCCTGCTGGCGCGGCGAAAAAATGAGCGAATGGAAAAAGCAATTGGTCTATTCGTCCGAAAAATTTGATTTTCCCATTCATAAACCTTTCTATGAACTCACTGAAAAACAGCGGCAACTGCTCTGGACAGGCAATAAATATTTTGAGGGACTGAACCGCTTTTTCAAATACCTCGAAGAAAAAAGTTACAAAATCCAATACCGCGTAATGCTGTCGCGCTACCGCGGAAAAACCACCTGCCCCGAATGCAAAGGCACACGGCTGAAAAAAGAAGCCGGTTATGTGAAAGTGGGAGGCCATTCATTGCAGGAACTTGTTTTAAAACCTGCCTCCGATTTAAGTGTTTTTTTTAAAAACCTCGGGCTTGACAAGCATGACCAGGAAATTGCCAAACGCATTCTGATTGAAATCATCAATCGCCTCAACTTTTTATGTGACGTAGGATTGGGATACCTTACACTGAATCGGTTGTCCTCATCGCTTTCGGGTGGCGAATCGCAGCGCATCAACCTGGCCACGTCACTGGGCAGCAGCCTGGTGGGTTCCCTTTATATCCTCGATGAACCAAGTATCGGCCTGCATTCGCGCGACACACAACGACTGATAAAAGTTTTGCGCCGCCTGCAAAAAATCGGGAATACCGTTTTTGTGGTGGAGCACGACGAAGAAATCATTCGCGCTGCGGACCAGATAATCGACATCGGGCCATTTGCCGGTCAGCATGGCGGTAAAATTGTTTTCCAGGGAAACCATGAGGAGCTGGAAAAAAAACCGGAAAGCCTCACCACCAAATACCTCACCGGAATCGAAAAGATTGAAATTCCGAAGCAACGCAGAAAATGGAATAATTCAATTGAAATTATCGGGGCGCGCGAAAATAACCTGAGAAACCTCAAAGTAAAATTTCCGCTGAACACATTAACTGTTGTCACCGGAGTGAGCGGCTCCGGAAAATCATCGCTGGTTTCAAAAATATTGTTCCCTGCGCTTACAAAACTGATGGGTGGTTATGGAGAACGGACAGGTCAGCACGACGCCATTCTGGGAGATTACAACATGCTGGAGGCCATAGAATTTATCGATCAGAATCCTATTGGAAAGTCATCAAGATCCAATCCGGTAACCTATCTGAAAGCGTATGACGAAATCCGGAAACTTTTTTCCGACCAACAAGCCGCTAAAATCCAGGGACTGAAACCATCGCATTTCTCATTTAATGTGGATGGCGGACGTTGCGATGAATGCCAGGGCGAAGGAACCATAAAAGTAGAAATGCAGTTTCTGGCCGATGTTTACCTCGTTTGCGAAAGTTGCGGCGGCAAGCGGTTTAAGGAAGATATTCTGGATGTGAAATACAACAACCACAACATCGACAACATCCTGAACCTGACGGTAAACCAGGCATTGGAACTGTTTGAAAAGGGAAAATCGTCTACCGAAAAGAAGATAGTAAAAAGACTCAAACCATTGCAGGATGTCGGGCTGGGATACATAAAACTGGGTCAGGCTTCGAGTACGCTTTCCGGTGGTGAAAGCCAGCGTGTAAAACTGGCCTCGTTTCTGGCGCACGAAAAAGATGCTCCTACCCTTTTCATCTTCGACGAACCAACAACGGGGCTGCATTTCCATGACATCCGCAAACTGCTCGATTCATTTAATGCGTTGATTTCGAGAGGACATTCGATTATCATTATCGAACACAACCTGGAAATTATAAAATCGTCCGACTGGGTTATCGACCTCGGGCCTGAGGGCGGCGATAAGGGAGGTGAACTAATTTTTGCCGGCACCCCGGAAAAATTGGTGAAGCAGGATAATTCCTATACCGGTGAAGCACTGAAAGAAAAACTGAAATGAAAAATGCTGCGTCAAAAGCGCAGCATTTTTTTCTATAACAAACACTCTTTTAGTTTACTTTTTCAACCACAAATGGTTTTACAATTGATTTTTCCTTAATGTTATCAGCAATCGGGCAACGTTTTGCAATTTCCTGCAAAAATTCCTCTTTTTCATTTTTTGTCATAT
>CAYUBV010000037.1:0-1631 GCA_964443035.1 uncultured Tangfeifania sp. | reverse complement strand
GGGCAACGTTTTGCAATTTCCTGCAAAAATTCCTCTTTTTCATTTTTTGTCATATCCGCATCGATATGTACATACGACCTGATTTCAGTAAATCCAGCCCTGCCTTCAGTAGTTTTTCCCAGCAGAAAGTCTTTATCGATGTCGCCTTCAACTTCCACGTCGATTCCTCTCAAATCAATACGTTTCTGATTGGCAATTATGCGGCCGATTGCACAAATACAAGCCGGCAAACTTGAAAGAAAAATCTCCAACGGATTGGGTCCTTCATCGTTTCCTCCGCCGGCTTTCGGCTGGTCGACTACAAACGGATGCGAACAGTTCACTTTTGTTGAAAACCCTGAGCCCATTTCGGCATTTAATTTTATTGTTGAAATAGCCATAAATCATTAATTTTTATGAATTATAAAATATAGTGCAATGCTAATAATTCAGAAAGACACAAAAAATGATTTTTATTTTATTTAGAACTTAATTTCATAAATAAATAACATTCACAAAATATCAAATAAGCATATGCTGCAAAAAATTGTTTCAGTAAATAATAAATTCCATGATAGAAAAATTCAGAAAAGATGCTACTTACATACCGGCAAGCAGACTCTTTTTGCACGTTTCGCCTTTTTAGTTATTTTTGGCACTGTCCCGATTTACCCGGGACATTTTTTATCTGAGTTTTTAAATTTTATTATAAAACGATACTAATTTTTTCATTATGAAAGCATACATCCACATTGGCCTGTTCGTCAGCATTCTGACTGTGTTTTTTATTTCTCCGGCAAAAGCCTGCACCAACTTTCTTATAACCGCGGGCGCAACAGTTGACGGATCGACCATGATAACTTATGCCGCCGATTCGCATATTCGCTACGGCGAATTGTATTTCAGCCCGGCCACCCACTGGCCCGAAGGCAGCATGGTAACTATTTACGACCGCAGCACTGCCGAACCGCTGGGACAAATTCCACAGGTTCCGTACACCTACCAGACTGTTGGTTTTATGAACGAACACCAGTTGGCCATTGGCGAATCAACTTTTGGCGGACGAAGCGAACTGGTTGATTCCACCGGATTGATGGATTATGCCGCGCTAATGTTTCTGGCAACACAAAGGGCGAAAACTGCACGCGAAGCCATTAAGGTAATTGCTGAATTGGTTGAAGAACACGGTTATGCAAGCTCGGGCGAATCATTTTCCATTGGCGACCCCAATGAAGTATGGATTATGGAAATGATTGGCAAGGGAACTAATTTGCAAACCGACAGTCAAACAGGGAAACAAATCAACAAAAACAAAGGCGCAGTTTGGGTAGCCATCCGCATTCCCGACGGATATGTTTCGGCACATGCCAATCATGCCCGGATTACAGGATTCCCGAAAGAAGACAGTGAGCGCAGCATCAGCAGTAAAAACCTGGATGATATTTTCAATTCTGAAGTGGAAGTAGTTTACGCACACGATGTAATTTCTTTTGCCCGCGAACAGGATTATTTTGATGGGAATGATGCTGAATTCAGCTTTAGCGATGTGTACGCACCGCTCGATTTTGGCGCTGCCCGTTTTTGCGAATTGCGGGTTTGGAGCATGTTCAGCCAGGTTTCAGACGAAATGGATGAATACCGGGACTATGCAA
>CAYUBV010000036.1:0-15083 GCA_964443035.1 uncultured Tangfeifania sp. | reverse complement strand
TTCAGGCAAATGTACCTGTTGAAAATGTAGTGGCCATGCTCGAGGCTATTTGGGAATTTAACGGGAAACAAAGACGGTAATTAAAAAATTTGAAACAGTTATTTGAATTCATCTAATCCAATAAAAATGAAACGATTTGTATTTATCCTTTTTGCGCTGTTAATCACATCATTCGGTTTTTCCCAGGAATACGAACCCAACTGGGAGTCAATCGACAGCCGCCCGGTTCCGGAATGGTTCGAAGATGTAAAGTTTGGAATTTTCATCCACTGGGGAGTGTACTCTGTTCCGGCTTGGGCACCGGCCGATGCCGATATCGGTATTTATGCAAAATATTCTGAATGGTACTGGAAAAGAAAACAGGACGACAGCAAGGCCGGCCAGCTCTTTCGCGATTACCACAACAAAATCTACGGCGAGGATTTTAAATACCAGGATTTTGCTCCTGATTTTAATGCCCGTCATTTTGAGCCGGAACAGTGGGCAGATATTTTTAAAAGGGCAGGCGCCAAATATGTGGTACTCACCTCGAAACATCACGAAGGTTTTACATTGTGGCCCAGCCAGGAAAGCTGGAACTGGAACAGTGTTGACATCGGTCCGCACCGCGATTTGTGCGGCGACCTGACCGAGTCTGTTAAAGATGCCGGCCTCCACATGGGGTTTTACTATTCGCTTTACGAGTGGTACAATCCGTTATATCACAACAACCTCGAAAAGTATGTGGACAACCATATGATTCCGCAGATGAAAGATTTGGTGACAAGCTATGAACCCGATATTTTATGGACCGACGGCGAGTGGGATCATCCAAGCGAAAAATGGAAAAGCACCGAGTTTCTGGCTTGGCTTTACAACGAGTCGCCGGTGAAAGATCGCGTGGCTGTAAACGACCGCTGGGGAAAAGAGACACGCGGCGTGCATGGTGGTTATTTTACTACTGAATATGATTTGGTGCACGAACAGGAAGGTGTTGGCGAAGTTGAACGACCATGGGAAGAGTGCCGTGGAATTGGTACTTCGTTTGGTTACAACCAGGTGGAAGATTTGGATAATTACATGACTTCGGATGCGCTGGTTGATTTGCTGGTTGAAAAAGTAGCCGGCGGCGGCAACCTGCTGCTCGATGTTGGCCCCACAGCCGACGGCCGAATTCCGGTTATTCAACAGCAACGTTTGCTCGATATCGGAAGCTGGCTCGACATAAACGGAGAGGCAATTTACGAAACCCGCAAATGGAGTGGCGCAACAGAAAACAAACAGGAAAATGTATTCTTCACCAAAAAAGGAAATGATTTGTATGTTATTTGCACCGAATGGCCGGGCGAATCGGTTTCCGTTAACGGAATCAGCAAAGGGGGAGATGTAAAAATGCTTGGGCTCGATGTTCCTGTAAAAGCCAAAAAATCAGGCTCGGAATTAATAATTTCAACTCCTGAACTAAATCCTGCGAACAATCCCAGCCCTTACGCATGGGTATTCAAAATTGAAAATTCACTATAAAAATTAATAACATGAATAAAACACAAAAATTTTTAAAAAAACACAAACTTTATTCTTCGGAAATCGACATTCAATCCATTACCGATGATTTTATTGCAGATATGAAACATGGCCTCGAAGGCAAACCGGGTTCTCTGCAAATGATTCCGACTTATTTAAGTGCCGAAGGGAAAATTAAACCCAACGAACCGGTTGTGGCTATTGATGCAGGTGGCACCAATTTCAGGGTGGTGAAAATGTCGTTCGATGACAACATGAACCTGGTTACCGAAAACCTGCAGCAACGGAAAATGCCTGCTATCGACGAAGAGTTATCGAACAAGGAATTTTTTGCCACGCTGGCCGCTTATCTTACAAGCTACAAAGATGTTTCTGAAAAAATCGGATTTTGTTTTTCCTATGCAGTAGAGATGTTTCCCAACAAAGATGGTAAACTGTTGGAATGGAGCAAGGAAGTAAAAGCTCCGGAAGTAATTGGTCAGATGGTGGGTGAAAATTTACTCCAGGCGATGGGGACACCGGAAAAACACATTGTTTTGATGAACGACACTGTTTCAACGCTCCTGGCAGGTCAGGCTGCTACAGCAGGACGTAAATTCGATACCTACATAGGATTCATTCTTGGTACGGGAACCAACGCATGTTACATCGAGAAAAACAAGAACATTACCAAAACAACAGACCTCGATTCAAAAGGGAACATGATTATCAACATCGAATCGGGTAATTTTGGTTTGATGCCGCGCACCGACATAGATATTGCTTTCGATAACACCACCAAACAGCCCGGCCGTTATACATTCGAAAAAATGATTTCCGGAGGCTATTTTGGCGGACTTTGCACCACCGCTTTGAAAATGGCTGCTGCCGAAGATGTTTTCAGTTCCGAAACCAGGGTAAAAATGAAAAACATGGATGAACTGACCTCTGAGGAAGTTAACAATTTCGTTTGTGGAGTCGATTTGCCTGCCAATACGCTCACCGCAGTGCTCGTTAACAAGCAAGATAAAGAGGCTGCTGCTGAAATTATCAACGCACTGATTACCCGTGCTGCAAAATTAACGGCTGCAAGTCTGGCCGCAGTAATACTCAAAACCGGAAAGGGGAAAACGGCAGATAAACCCGTACTGATGACCATTGAAGGAACCACGTTCTACAAAATGAACAACTTCCAGATTATGTTTGAAGCATTTTTGCAGGGATTCTTCTCGGGCGAAAACCGTCGTTTTTATGAAATTGTGGAGGTACCCAACTCGAGCCTTATCGGAGCCGGGATTGCCGCAATTGTAAATTAAACTGAACAAAATTAAAACATCTGGTTACGTAAAGAGTTGAACTATATATTTTTAAAGGAATTACATCAAATGTTTACGAAGCATGTTTAGTAAATCTTCTCGCCTGACCGGTTTGGCAAGATAATCACTGCAGCCGGCGGCCAGCGCTTTTTCGCGGTCGCCGGCAAGCGCATAAGCTGTTTGTGCAATAATCAACGCATTATCGTCCATTCCTTTAATCTTTATTGCAGCGCTGTAGCCATCCATTACCGGCATTTTAATGTCCATCAAAACCAAATCCGGCTTTAATTCAGTATACATATCTACGGCTTCGCGTCCGTTATTTGCAAAATGAATTTTTTTGCATCCATTTTTTAGTAATTCCGAGAGATATACCTGGGCCGGTTCGTCGTCTTCGGCTATTAGAATTGTCAGAAAATTCATCAAATCATTGGGGTCATTTACTTGTGGCAACTGTTTTTTTTCAATAACCGGACGATCAGTACCTGAATCAGTTTCTGAAATATCGGTAACTGCAACCCTGAAATTACCTGGATTATCGTCCCTTTCAATTGCCGAAATGATTATCCTTCCATAAAAGCCTGAATTTACGGAGGATAATTTTAAGTCGCATTTGCTGATTAAACTACCTGAATCGAGCTCTTCGAAACAACTGCTAAATAAGGTACGATACTCTTCGCTGATAAAATCAGTAAAAAATCTTCCGGCTAAATCTTTGCAGTTCATACTAAAATAAGCACAGGCAGTTTTGTTAACTTCCTGAATCCTGAACGAAGAATCGAGAATAAAATAGCCCACCGGAGCATTTTCAAATAAATCGGTATATCGGTCTTTTATTGCTGAAAGTTCGGTCTGGGTTGTTTTCAACCGTTGGTTCTGCTTTTCCAGTTCTTCGTTGCGAGCCGCCACATCCTGAAATAATTCTTCAAGTTCCGTAATGTTTGCAGAAGAAACAGATTTAATTTTTTCTTTTAACGACTTTTCTCCTCCTCTTGGTAAAAAATCTTGTTTTTTCATAACCAGCTTTCCAAAGGTTTTTTGTTCAGGTGCCAATATACCCAAATTTCGGCAGATTTTAATAACAGAATGGTGTAACAGAAAAATAAGGTATGCATGGTATACCAAAGAAGAGGGCGGCTCAACAGCCGCCCTCATAATTTTAACCCCCAAACACACATGCAATACAGAACGTATTGCTTTTACAAATATAAACAAACTTGATAACTGAACAAAAAATATTTAAATTCTTTTTAAAAAATTTATACCAGTCCTTCAATCAGAAAATAAACCAGCGCCGCCAAACCCGCACCTGCCACAGGTCCTAAAGCAGGAATCCATGAATACCCCCAGTCGTTGGCGTCTTTATTTTTTAAAGGCAATAAAGTATGCACAATTCTGGGTGCAAGGTCGCGTGCCGGATTAATGGCATAACCGGTGGTTCCACCCAGGCTCATACCAATGGAAAAAACAACCAGTGCCACCGGAAGCGCCCCAAGCGAGCCCAGCCCTACTTTGGTATTCCCAAAACTCCGGTATTCAAGTTCAGGAAGTGTAATTAATAATACAGCCATCACCAGTACGAAAGTTCCCACAACTTCTGAAAAGAAATTATTGCGGTAATCTCTGATAGCAGGAGCAGTGCAAAAGCAGGCTTTTTTAATCCCCGGCCCGGTTGTTATATTGAAATGGTTTCGGAAGAAAATATAAACCGTAAGTGCCCCCAACATAGCACCCACCATTTGTGCCAGAATAAAGGGAACTACTTTAAACCACGGAAACAATCCGCTAAATGCCAATCCCAGTGTTACTGCCGGGTTAATATGGGCCCCGCTTAAATCGGCAGTGACTAAAACAGCCACAAAAACAGCCATCCCCCAGCCGGCGGTTATTACAATCCATCCTGCACCTTCACTGTATGTTTTATTGAGGTTCACGTTGGCCACCACTCCATTTCCGAGTAAAATCAAAATGAACGTGCCTAAAACTTCTCCAAATAGTTCTACTATCATTTTTAACTGAATTTATACGTCAAAAAAATAATTTTTGGCCACTTCTCTGAAATCCTCAACCTGTTCCTTTCTCCACTTTTTTTTCTTGCCCAGCTCTTTAGCCATCAATTCTGCCACCACGGGAGCCATTTCCAGGCTTTCACGCGCATCGAGGAAAAGCGCCCTGGTTCTGCGTGCCAGAAAATCTTCCACTGTGCGGGCATACTCCTGGCGGACTGCCCATGCAACCTGCGCCTTTTTAATCTGAAGTTTTTCACTGAGCCACCCTTTCCAGTGTTTCTCCTCTTCAATTGCCAGAATTTTTTCTTTATCGAGGCCATAATGCGCCATTGGATCGGTATACGGATCGATATCCATCCTGAACCCATGAATGGGCAAATGGTAGGTAACACACTCCCTTTCGGGTAAACCTCCAAGCATAATTGCTTTTTCTATGGCATCCTCGGCCATTCTCCGGTAAGTGGTCCATTTGCCGCCAATAACAGTTATTAATCCGGAAATTGAAATCAGTACTTTATGGCCCCTCGAAATTTCCTTGGTTGCTTTTTTGCCACCTTCGGGTTTTGCCAGCGGGCGTAATCCTGCAAAAACACTTAAAACATCTTTGCGGGTAGGTTTTTTCGTCAGGTACTGGCCTGCGGTTTCGAGTACAAACTCAACTTCCGATTCAAGTGCTACGGGTTCGAGTGAATAATTTTCAATTAGCGTGTCGGTTGTTCCCACCACCACATGATTGTGCCAGGGTACGGCAAACATCACCCGTCCATCGGCAGTTTGCGGAACCATGATAGCATATTCGCCTGGTAAAAAACTTTTGTCAAGGATAAGATGAATCCCCTGGCTGGGTGTAATCATTTCAGGCTTTTCGGGTTCATCCATCTGAATTACCTCATCGGCAAAAACACCGGCGGCGTTGATAACAACTTTAGAATTTATTTTCAGTGTTTCGCCTGTTTCCCGATCTTCAGCTACCACACCGTTAACCAGTTCACCATCTTTCAGCAACCCGGTTACTTTGCAGTAATTAAATACAGAAGCGCCGTAGTCAACCGCGGTCATTGCCAGGCTCACTGCCATTCGCGAGTCATCAAACTGCCCGTCCTGGTAAATGACGCCACCTGTAAGCCCTTCGTCAGAAATCGTTGGAAGCGCTTCGATGGCTTCCTCGCGCGAAAGATGTTTCGAGGGGCCGAGCCCCAGTTTGCCGGCCATCATATCGTAAACTTTTAACCCGACAGTGTAAAAAGGACCGCCCCACCATTCGTAATTCGGAATTACAAACGACTGGTTAGTTACAAGGTGCGGTGCATTTTTAAACATCAGCCCGCGCTCCTTCAGTGCTTCAAAAACCAGCGATATGTCGCCCTGTTGCAGGTAACGCACACCGCCGTGAACCAGTTTCGTGCTCCGGCTGGAAGTTCCTTTTGAAAAATCGACCTGCTCCAGCAACAATGTTTTGTACCCGCGCGATGCAGCATCTACTGCGCATCCCAAACCAGTTGCGCCACCACCGATTATCACAATATCCCAGTAATTGCTTTTTATTCTTTCTAAAATCTTACTCCGTTCCATAGTTGGTATTTTTTTAGATTAGTGTGATTCGTACCATTTTTTACTTCTTTCCACTGCCTTTTTCCAGTTGGCAGTTACCTGCCTGAACTCTTCCGGATCTTGCTCCGGCTGGAAGGTTTTATCGATTTGCCACTGTTTCTTTACTTCTTCGATGTTTTTCCAGAATCCCACGGCTAATCCTGCAAGGTAGGCAGCCCCGAGTGCAGTAGTTTCAGTAATTTTTGGGCGGGCCACTTTATTGCGTATGGCTTCTGCCTGCACCTGCATTAAGAGGTTATTTACAGCAGCTCCGCCATCTACCCGCAATTCATGAAGTTCAATCCCCGAATCTTCCACCATGGTTTCAATTACCTCCATCGATTGGAAAGCAATGGCCTCGAGTGCTGCACGGGCAATGTGTGCTTTACTTGTTCCGCGGCTCAGGCCAATAATTGTCCCCGCAGCATACTGGTCCCAGTGGGGCGCCCCCAACCCCACGAACCCGGGAACAAATGAAACTCCGCCGCTGTCATTTACCTCGCTGGCAAGTGCTTCAATTTCTGTGGAAGATTTTATAATTCCCAATTGATCGCGCAGCCACTGAACCACTGCGCCGGCAACAAAAATACTCCCCTCGAGTGCATAGGTTATTTCATCCCCAATTTGCCAGGCAATGGTTGTTAACAGCTTGTGTTTCGAAGCAATGGGTTTGCTTCCGGTGTTCATCACCACAAAGCAACCTGTTCCGTAAGTGTTTTTTACCATACCTTCGTCCACACACATTTGTCCGAAAAGCGCTGACTGCTGGTCGCCGGCAATGCCTGCTATGGGAATTTCAACTCCAAAAAATTCTTTATCTGTGTTTCCGTAAACTTCGCTGCTCGATTTTACCTCGGGCAACATAGAGGCCGGAACACCGAGTATTTCCATCAGTTCTGTATCCCATTCCAGTGTATGAATATTAAAAAGAAGTGTACGGCTGGCATTTGTCACATCGGTGATATGAAGTTTCCCGCCCGTCAGTTTCCAGATGAGCCAGGAGTCAACCGTACCAAAAGCCAGTTTGCCGGCTTCCGCCAGTTCGCGGGCACCATCTATGTTATCGAGTATCCATTTTACTTTTGTACCTGAAAAATAGGCGTCGATTACCAGCCCCGTTTTTTCGGCAAACATTTTTTCCAGGCTGCGATTTTTCAAGTCATCACAAATACCGGCAGTTCGCCGGTCTTGCCAAACAATGGCATTGTAAACGGGTTCGCCGGTTTCGCGGTTCCAAACAAGGGTAGTTTCGCGCTGGTTGGTAATGCCAATGGCAGCGATATCAGATGGGGACAGATCCTGCTTCTCAATTACCTCGCGTGCAACAGTTAACTGGCTGTCCCAAATATCTGCAGGGCGGTGCTCCACCCAGCCCGGGCGCAGGTAAATCTGTTCAAATTCCTGCTGGGCAGTACCTGTTATTTCACCGGAATGGTTAAAAAGGATTCCCCGGTTGCTGGTTGTTCCGGAGTCGAGTGAAAGAATATACTTCTGCATGGTTTAGATGAATTTTAAATTATTGCTTTAGATTGCTGAATTTACAATAATTCCTTCAAATTTTAAGGATGTTTTACAATAGGTATATTCCGAAAGCTATTTTTTACTGAAAACAACACACCACTGTTTCTGTTTCAATCTTAAAAGCGGTATAAAAAAAACTTCTTACTTTTGCAGGCTGTGAAAATCAGGTTATGAATCTAAAAAAAGACAGGGTAGGAATTATTGGAAGCGGAAGCTGGGCAACAGCTATTGCAAAAATGCTGCTCGAAAATGTGAGCCAGCTCAATTGGTTTTTCAGAAAGGAAGAAACCATTGAGCAGTTTAAAAAGCTGAAATCCAATCCGCGCTATTTGCAAGGCATTGAGTTTGATACCGGCAGAATTCAGTTTTACAACGACGTCAATAAAATCATCCGAAACTCAGAAATATTGGTTTTGGCTGTTCCTTCCGTGTTTCTTCCCGGCATTTTGAGCAAATCCGGTTTCAACCTCGAAAAAAAATATATACTGTCGGGTGTAAAAGGAATTATTCCGAAAAACAATTTGCTGGTAGGTGAGTACCTGAACCAGCAGTTTAATGTTCCTTTTGAACATATGGGCGTGATTGCCGGACCGAGCCATGCCGAAGAAGTAGCGCTCGAAAAACTTACCTACCTTACGGTGGCGGGGCTGGATGAAACCAAAGCAGCCAACTTTGCTCAACTTCTGCACTGCGACTATATTTCCACTTCGGTTTCCGACGATATCTGGGGAACGGAATACACCTCAGTAATTAAAAACATTATTGCAATCTGCGCCGGTGTGGCCCACGGATTGCGTTACGGCGACAATTTCCAGGCGGTGCTGATTTCGAATGCCATTCGTGAAATGAAACGGTTTGTGGATGCGGTTCATCCCATCTCGCGCGACATAAAAGATTCGGCCTACCTGGGCGATTTGCTGGTAACGGTTTACTCGCAGTTCAGCCGCAACCGCACTTTCGGTACCATGATTGGGAAAGGCTACTCCGTAAAAAATGCCATCCTCGATATGGACATGGTTGCCGAAGGCTATTTTGCGGCCCGCTCGGTTTACGAAATCAACCGGAAATACAAAGTCGATATGCCCATTTCAGAAACCGTTTACCGGATTTTGTATGAGAAAGCTTCCCCAAAAAAAGAAATTGAAAACCTGAGCAGGCAGTTAAGCTGAAATTACCGCATTTCTTTATAAGCATTTATCAATCCATTAGTAGAGGCATCGTGCCCGATAATGGGATCTTCGCTTTCCAACTCCGGTAAAATGGCCTTTGCCAGTTGTTTGCCCAGTTCAACTCCCCACTGGTCGAAACTGTAAATGTTCCAGATAATTCCCTGCACAAATATTTTATGTTCGTACATGGCAATGAGCGAGCCAAGCGCACGTGGTGTCATCTTTTTCACCAAAAATGAATTTGTCGGTATATTTCCCCGGAAAATTTTAAACGGAAGCAGGGCTGCAATTTCCTCATCGGTTTTGCCGGCATCTTTCAAATCGGAAACCACCTGTTCTTCAGTTTTGCCTACCATCATGGCTTCGGTTTGTGCAAAGAAGTTGGCCAGCAGTTTCGGGTGGTGGTCGCTGAGCGGATTGTGGCTGATGGCGGGCGCAATAAAATCGCACGGTATCAGTTTTGTTCCCTGGTGAATCAACTGGTAAAAAGCATGCTGGCCGTTGGTTCCGGGCTCACCCCAGATAATCGGGCCGGTTTGATAATCCACCGGTTTCCCGTTGCGGTCGACATATTTTCCGTTGCTTTCCATATTTCCCTGCTGGAAATAGGCGGCAAAACGGTGCATGTATTGGTCGTACGGCAAAATGGCTTCGGTTTCAGCACCATAAAAATTGTTGTACCACGTTCCGATAAGTGCTAAAATTACAGGGATATTTTTTTCAAATTCTGAATTTCTGAAGTGATTATCCATTGCGTGGGCACCTTCGAGCAGCTCCACATAGTTGTCGAAACCAATTCCGAGCACAATCGACAAACCAATTGCCGACCACAATGAATAACGGCCGCCCACCCAGTTCCAGAAGCGGAACATATTTTTGATATCGATGCCAAATTCCTCCACGGCCTCTTCGTTGGTGGAAACTGCCACAAAGTGATCCTTCACCACGTTTTTATCTTTTGCTGATTCCAGAAACCAGTCGCGGGCCGAGTTGGCGTTGGTCATGGTTTCCTGCGTGGTGAATGTTTTCGATGCAATAATAAAAAGCGTCGTTTCCGGATCAACCTGTTTTAGGGTTTCGGCAATGTGTGTTCCATCGACGTTGGAAACAAAATGCAGGTTCAAATGATTTTTATACGGTTTCAGTGCTTCGGTCACCACCAGCGGGCCAAGGTCGGAACCGCCGATACCGATATTCACCACATCGGTAATTGCCTTGCCGGTGTATCCTTTCCACTTACCCGAAATCACCTCCTCCGAGAAATTTTTCATCTGATCGAGCACAGCATTCACTTCCGGCATCACATCTTTCCCATCTACTTCGATGGGATTATTGCTGCGGTTTCTGAGCGCTACATGCAACACAGCCCGGTTTTCGGTGGCATTAATTTTCTCACCGGCAAACATGCTGCCGATGGCAGCTTTCAAACCACACTCCCCGGCAAGTTCAACCAATAGATTCAGAGCCTTTTCATCGAGCCGGTTTTTGGAATAATCTATAAGAATATCTTCAAACTTCAGTGAAAACTTATCAAACCGATCGGAATCCTTTTCAAAAAGTGTTTTGATGTGCGTTTCGTTAAAAGCGGCGTAATGTTCTTCCAGCTTTTTCCAGGCGCTGGTTGTTGTCGGATTAATTTTTGGTAACATATTTTCGAATTTAATTGTTTCACTTATCTGTTTTATCACAGCTTTACTGGCGGCCAATCTGCGAATTCAACAAATACAAAATTACAATAAAAAAAAGCGGATTGCTATAATTGGCAGCCATTTGATACAAAAGTTTAAATATCTGTTAAACGATAAATTATTCCGGGATGAACTAATTTATTAGGTGAAAAGTGTAATTCTCAGGATTTTTTCAGACCTTTATTTTAATTAAGAAATGCATTAATGAACAAAATTTTACAAACAGCATCCTCTATAATGATTTTAAACTACTAAATAACAGAGCTTTGAAAAACATGTATTGTACCCAAATTAAATTATTGTTAAGGGCATAATTTTTGTTAACGGTAAGAAAAATAAAAATCAAACAAAATTGAAATCCATCTGTCATGAAACGAAAAATAGTGTTAACCACCGTTATTGTTGCGGGGCTTTTGCTTGCAACATTTTTTATATTGCAGGGAAATAAAAGCGAATCCCTGAAAATTACCGCCGGGGTTGAAAGAGGTCCGTTTGAAGTACTGGTTTTATCCAGCGGCCAGCTCGAAGCACAAAATTCTGAGAATATTTCGGTGCCCTCAAATCTTCGCGACCGCGATATTCGTATTTATGAAATCAAAATCACAGATTTGGTGGAGGAAGGAACGGTGGTAGACTCCGGAGAGTATGTTGCCACGCTGGACCAAAAGGCAGTAGAAGAAGTATTAAATACCGCCCGCGAAGAAATGGAGCAGGCCGAGAATGCTTTTCAGGATGCAAAGATGGATTCAAATCTGACGCTGAGCAACTACCGCGACCTGATCATCAATGCCCGCGAAGAAGTGGAGTCGCAGCAGATAGTCCTGGAAGAATCGAAATACGAATCGCCCTCGGTTATCCGCAAAGCTGAAATGGATCTCGACAGGGCGAAACGAAAACTGAAACAGGAAATACAGGGCTACGAGCTAAAAGAACGGCAGGCCATTTCGAAAGTGGAACGGTCAAAAATTGAAGTTCGCCAAAAAAGCAACAGGGTCGGCAAGCTGGAAGATGTATATAACTCACTCGAGATTTCTGCGCCAAAATCGGGGATGGTAATTTACGGGAGAGACCGGATGCGCGAAAAAATAAAGGTCGGTTCCACAGTCAGCCCTTACATGCCGACGATTGCCACTTTGCCCGATTTGTCTTCCATGCTGTCGATAACTTACGTAAATGAAATTGACATTTCGCGGGTTAAAACAGGGCAGAAAGTAAAAATCGGGGTAGATGCAATTCCTGAAAAAACAATGGAGGGAGAAGTAGTTTCGGTAGCCAACATCGGCCAGCCAATGCCCAAAAGCGATGCCAAGGTTTTTGAAGTAAAAATCAGGATTTTTGGCGATGTGAACGGCCTGAAACCGTCAATGACTACCAGCAATATTATTGAAACTTCTACAATTCAGGATACAATTTTTATTCCGGCGGAAGCTGTATTTGAAAACGATTCTGTGCAGTATGTTTACCTCGATAAAGGCGAAATTATCAAACAGGTTGTCGACCTCGGCGATCAGAATGAAAACTTCATCTTAATCAGAAAAGGGCTGAATGAAGGCAACAAAATACTTTTAAACAAACCTGAAAATGCAGAGGCACTTGCATTGGAGGGGATGGATATTTACGAAGAAATTAAAGCACGAAGAATCCGGGAAGCCGAAAAAGAGAGAAAACGAATCGAGGAAGAGAAAAAAGAGCCTTTCAATCTTCAGAAGAAACAAAGCAACGGCAATTCAGGAGTAGTTATCATTGGTTAATTACCTAACAAACAGATAAATGAAAGCATTAATGCAACGATACGGCCACGATATTTCTTCGGGAATTGAAGCCATTTTCACCAATAAAATAAAATCGTTTCTTACCGCGCTTGGAATTATTTTCGGCGTGGCGGCAGTTATCAGCATGCTTGCCATTGGAAACGGGGCACAGCAGGAAATTCTCGAGCAGATAAAATTGGTAGGGGTGAACAACATCATCATCTCCCCTACCCGGCAAACAAACAGCGAGGAGAATTCAGAGGAAAATTCGGAAAACGGGCCGCAAATCAGCACCAAAAAATTTTCGAAGGGACTGACTTTGCTCGATGCCGAAAGTATCAGTGAGGTAATTCCCTCGGTTAACAAGGTTAGCCCGGTAATTTCATTTAACTACTCAGCCATTCTGAACGGGAAAAGCAATCCGGTTGTACTGGAGGGGGTCAATAACAAGTATTTCGAACTTTTCAACATATCGCTGCAGGATGGTGACTTGTTTACCGAACAGCAAATGGAAAACGGATTCCCGGTTTGCATTATTGGCGACAATGTGCGTAACGTATTTTTTAACCAGGAAGACCCGATTGGCAAAAACATCAAATGCGGGCAAACCTGGCTGAAAGTAATCGGTGTAATCGAACGGCGCGATTTCACCGCCTCGGCTTCAGATGAAATGGGCATCAGCAGCACCGACAATAAAATTTTCATCCCTGCCAAAACAGTGTTGATGCGTTTCAGGAACAGGGCGCTTGTGCGGGCCGACGAAGTGGAAGAGCTGATGGCGTCGCGCGAAGAAAATGCCAATCAGAAAGAAAACCTGAACCAACTGGATAAAATTATAGTACAGGTTGACGAAACCGAATACCTGAGCCCAACAGCCGAAGTTATCACCCGGATGCTCCTGCGCCGGCACAACGGGCTGTACGATTTTGAAGTAACAATTCCGGAATTGCTTCTGAAACAGCAGCAACGCACCAAACGCATTTTTAACGTAGTGCTCGGGGTCATTGCCGGAATTTCGCTCATTGTTGGCGGAATCGGAATTATGAACATCATGCTGGCATCGGTAATGGAACGCATCCGCGAAATCGGGGTGCGCCAGGCAATTGGCGCCTCCAAAAAAGATATCATTGTTCAGTTTCTGGCCGAATCAACAATCATCAGTATTTCAGGCGGAATAATAGGAATTATACTTGGCATTGTTTTGTCGAAAACCATTACAGCCGTTTTCGAAATCAACACCATTGTTTCTGCCTTTTCAATTATTATCTCGTTTGGAGTTTCGGTTATTATCGGAATGGTTTTTGGCTATTTGCCGGCCAAACGCGCTTCGGATCAGGATCCTGTAAATTCACTGCGTCACTAAAAAATTCATTAAAAAAATGAAAACAACACTACCATTAACCATCATCTGCCTTCTTTTCATTTTGCGGACAAGCGCCCAGGAAAAGCAGCTTCTTTCGCTCGAAAATGTTATCGATATCGCTTCGCAGCAATCGCTGGATGCTTTCCGGAACGAAAACATGTACCTTTCCAGTTACTGGGAATTTCGTTATTACAAAGCCGACCGGCTTCCCAATCTTTCGCTGGAAGCGACACCAATTAATTATAATCGGTCGATGCAGAAAGTGTATAACTACGACCAAAACCGCGACGAATACAAATTGCGGGAGTACGTTGATTCGGAAGCAGCATTGTTGCTGAACCAAAATGTCGGTTTTAGCGGGGGACGTATTTTTGCCCGTTCGGAACTCAACCTGTCGCAAAAACTGGGCGACGACCGGAATTCGTCGTATTCATCAACACCGATGAGTATCGGTTATTTTCAGCCTTTAAGCGGCTACAACCGGTTTAAATGGGAAACCAAAATTGAACCCCTTAAATTTGAAAAAGCCAAAAAAGAGTTTATCCAGTCGCAGGAAGAGCTGGCCATTAAAGCTACACGTTTGTTTTTTGATTTGGTAGATGCCCAGATTGAAGTTAAAATTGCTGAAACAAATTTTTCAAATGCCGACACGTTGTTTACCATCGGTCAGGGACGGTTCCAGGTGGGAACAGTAACACAGGATGAACTGCTCAACCTCGAGCTCAATTTTATGAACTCAAGACTGGCGCTTACCCGGTCAAACCTGGGGCTGGAACGGGCCCGTGCCGAACTGAATTCGTTTCTGGGATTCGACAATGACACAAAAATCGAGTGCATCATCCCAACCGACCTGCCGGATTTACAGATTCAGGCTGATAACGCCGTCACGATGGCTTTAACCAACAATCCTGAAATTCTGAATCAAACACAGCGGTTAATCGAAGAAGACCAGCGGGTTAACATGGCAAAAAGTGAGAATGGAGTAAGCGGCGATTTGTATGCGCTGTACGGACTCAACCAAAATGCCAGCGAATTCAGCAATGTTTACAAAGATCCGCTCGACCGCCAGCTTTTACGAATTGGCGTAAACATCCCGATTCTTGACTGGGGGCGGCGGAAAGGACAACTCGCCATGGCCCAATCGAACCGCGAAGTGGTGCGCATCAGTATCAACCAGGAAAAAATCGATTTTGA
>CAYUBV010000035.1:0-15511 GCA_964443035.1 uncultured Tangfeifania sp. | reverse complement strand
TATTTGCAATTTCCTGCGAGGAAAAAAACGGTGCTGAATCCGATGATACTGTTCCACCGGCGCCTCCTGCAAATATTACTTACGAGCCACTTTTCGGTGGCGCGAAGTTTTTTTATGAAGTGCCCGATGATGAAGATGTATTGAGTGTTGAAGCAAGATATACCAATGCTGATGGCACCTCTTTCACTTTTTCATCATCTTATTTTGTTGATTCGCTCGAAGTCTATGGATTTGGAGACACTATCCCATACACCGTTGATTTGTATGCACGCGACAGGGCCGGCAACATATCCGATATAGTTGCTGTAGAAGTAACTCCGCTGGAATCGGCCATTTCACGAGTATTGGAATCGCTTGAACTTAAACCCGGGTTCAGCTCTTTTTTCGTTGACTGGGTAAACGAACTCGAACAAAGCATCAACGTATATATTGACTTTACCTACACCGAGAACGGTGAAGAAAGGTCATTGACTTCTGTATTTTCTTCGAACCTGGAAGAAGACCGGCGTTTTGTGGAAAATCTTGATTTGGGGCCTGATGATCCTTTAAATGTAAAGATACGTGTGTCCGATATTTATGGAAATATGACGGAACCGGCAGATATGGGAACCATCACTCTTCTCGAAGATAATCAGATACCTAAAGATGACTGGTTTCTCCCGGCTGCCAACGATTCGGTAGGTGGCGTGCCGCAAGCGTTTGGTAATAACGTTGAAGGCCGTCTTCATTATACCATTGATGGCATTATTGACGAAGGTGAGAACCTGAATTTTATGCATACCGGCGGACGTGGCCGTACCGGCGATTCCGATGACGGAAACATGCCCTGGAATATTATTATCGATCTTGGCGACCATTACGAACTGAGCCGGATTGTTACCGTGCAAAGGCATACCAATTTTTGTGGTGAACTTTGCCGTGGCCAATACTATCAGGCCGAAAATGTAGGTATTTACGAAATGTATATCTGGGACGAAGATGCCCAGGATTGGGTATATGTTTCTGAAAACAAAATTGAGGTGCCCGAGGGGCTGAGCGAACTCGAGTTTGTTAAGAAAGGACGAAACGGGGACATGGCTTATATGTATCCGGACGAACCTCAATATACAAAGCCTACGCGCTGGTTCAGATACAGGGCCATGAAAAGTTTCAATGGCAATTATACTTTGGATAATGCCAATTGCCTGTCGGAATTAACACTTTATGGCAGAAAGGCTGAAAATTAATTTCTTTTGAGTAAACAGAGATTTAAAGATTTAAATTTATGAGAAATATAATATTTTTAACAATAATGGTTGTTGCCGCTTTTATGTGGTCGTGTGAAGACATGTACGACAAGCAGGAACAGTTTGAAGGAGAAATTGTATACCCCGCCAGGTACGATACCGTTGTCGGACATATTGGGTTCGAACGTGTGGAAATCGATCTTTTGAAAGCCGGGCGTATACCCAGCGATCAAATCAATTTGGGCAAAGCACAAAAAACACGTATCGAGTACGATGACCAGGTGATTACAATCGACTCACTGGTTTCTTATGTAAACATTACAGGACTTACTCAGTCGAAACTCTACCGTTTCAAAATTTACACAATCGACCAGTATGGCAATGAATCGGTGCCGCAGGAAATTGCCCTGATTCCTTTTACAGGCAGCGACCTCAGCACCCTTGCAATTGCTCCTCCAAGAGTCATGGCATCACCATCAGCGGCAGTTGTTGACTGGCCCAACGGCATTTCTTCTGTATTGATGGATTATTATGGATTGAAGTTTGAATATGAAGATCAGGACGGTGAATTGCAAAGAGGTGAACGAGGTGATGATTCCAGGTTTTTTATAGGTAATGTTGATGCCGGACAACCGGTGCATCTCAATATGGAATATAAAATAATTCCCAAAGTTAATCGTGAACCCATTTTGGATACAGTCATTTTTGTTGATTTGCTTACGATTAACATGCCAACTACCACGTCAGCCTTTACTCCGGCTGAACGGGGAATTCTCGAGGCAAATGGTGCTACCACTTTTACTGCCGAAGGACTTGCTGATTTCGAACACCTCGTTTATCCGGTACACGCTAATTCACTTCAGGATATCTTTTATTTTCCAAACCTGAAAAGCCTCGATTTAACCGGAGGAGAACTGTTTACGACAGTGCCTGTAACTGTTTACAACGGAGGTGTAACCGATGAGGTTGGAGGTGGTGAATATGCGCCATTTATGCGTAAAGCAGGCGATATTTTACCAAGTAATATACAGGCATTGAAAGATATGCTCGAGGCTGGACTCCTTGAAAAAGTTTATTACCGGCCCAACTCAATGGGACTGGATGATTTGCTCGAACCTTATGTTGAAAGTGGTGTAGTGGAATTGGTTGAAGGACCTGAGAGCGTAATGGTAGATAACCAGTTCCATCTCGACGGACTTGTGCAGGATGGAAACTGGAGAATGGATATTACCTATCCGGCTGATGATGCACCTGAAGGCGAAGGCATTGAAAATGTGTATAAAGCTGTATCCCGGGCAACAAGTTCATCATTTGTTTTGGCCCTTCCGCAGGAATATCAGTTCAACGCCGAAGAATACCGTTATTTAAAGATGATGGTCTATGCTCCGCCGAAGAGTGCATTTGAAGGTATTTATGAACCATTCCAGTGCTTCTGGCCCCGGATAATGAATAATCTTTGGTCATTCGGGCAATTCAGCAGGTTTGGACAGGAATACTGGGACATGGGGCATATTTGCATGGACGATGCCGATCTTCAGAACTGGACAGAGGTTACTTTCGATATGTCGGAAGCTGCTGGAAGACACAACAGGGTGTTTGTACTGAATATCGGTACGGAACCCTGGATTAATTTCGAAAGTGATGATATTGTTTACTATTTGGCAAACATAAGATTTTCAAAGGAACCGTGATATAAGATAGCTTAAACCAGTTATATCCAAGACAGGGCTCAGTCATTTTGACTGGGCCCTTGTTGTTCAATTGAACTGAGCAAGGAGAAACAAAGCTGATCTATTTTACCTGAATTTGTATGGAATGTCGACACATTGGTAAGAATTACAACTCCATTTTTTGTTTCAGTATTAAATGCCAGTGAAGATGTGTAGCCGCCGGTTCCGCCATTGTGCCAGAACCATTCAGAATCCGGTTTAATCAGAATATGCCACCCCAGACCAATATGTAAGTTTTCGTTTACTTTAAAAGTTTTCTTTCTGGCAAGTTTCAATTCTTTATTCAAATCGTTGAATTGGGCAAGCACAAATTTTGCCAAATCATTACTGGTTGATAAAATACCACCTGCACCAACCAAACAAGAAAAATTCCAGTTAGAAGTTTTTTCTCCGTTGGCATTCAATCCCGCTACTAACCTCGAAGAATCGTGAATGGTTTGGGTAGTGGAACTTGTCATATTGTATTTTGAAAATATGCAGGAGTCCAGTAATTTTTCATAAGATGTGTTCGTAATTTTAGTTAATATATATCCCAGTATTCCAGCTCCCAAATTTGAATAAACCATTTTTGTTCCTGGTTCGAATAATAAAGTAAAATCATTGTCCAGGTAGTCAGTCAGCATCTTTTCGTTATAATTTTTATATGGATTTCCGGGGTTTAAAAAGGCCGACTGATTAAAGTTTGATGGCAATCGGGGCAGCCCCGATGTATGATTGGCAAGTTGTTTAAATCTTATTTTAACAGAATCATTTAATCCAATATAACTGCTTATTGTTTCATCAAGTGCAATTTCTTTGTCGAAGGTGGTGTTTGCCAACAGGATAGCATTGAAAACTTTTGTGATGGAACCAATTTCAAATAATTGGTTGTGGTTGTCGGTATGAAATGTGGAATCATTTTTTTTTATAGCGCCAATAAAACTTACCTCCCCATTTTCGATTAAAGCAATTGACGCCTGGGTTCCACCGGGGAAGTTTTTCAAACATTCAAAAATATGTTTTGAGGGGCTTATATATTTCTCTTGATTTTCAGTAGACTGTTCTTTATGTGATTGTGCACCGACATTGGAAATAACAATTCCTAACATAAAAATACCTGTTACTCCTCCAATGAGTGTGTGCATATTATTTTTTCTTCTTCTTGAAAACACTTTTTATGGATTTCCACAAACCTTTTTTCTCTTCCTCTTCTTTTTGATCGGGTTGTCTGATTTCCTGCAGTTTTTCTTCTTTGCTTTTGCCTGCAAAAAGCCGGTCGATAAAGTTGTCTTCCCTTTCAATTTCAAACATTTCCCTGTAATGAGGAATGCTTAAATCAGCCAGTAACTGGTCATTTAAGTCGGGGAATTGCGCATTTTGAAGATCCCGGTAATGCGGATCGCGGTATAGTTTATGAAAGAATTTTCCGACTATCGGCAGTGCCATGTAAGAACCCTGTCCGTAAGTTATTGTTCGAAAATGAATGCCCGGTTCTTCGCCGCCTACCCAGCAGCCGGTTACCAAATCAGGAGTCAGTCCAACAAACCAGCCATCGGAATGGTTTTGAGTGGTTCCGGTTTTTCCGGCAAAATCGCCCGGGATTTTGTAAACTGTTCGAATGCCGCTGCCGGTGCCCTCGTTTACTGCCGATTCCATCATGTGGGTAACAATCCGGCAGTTTACCGGGTTGAGATTGGTGAGTTTCCCTGCGGGGCGTTGGAATTCTTCGAGCATTTCGCCTCTGCTGTCCGAAATGGAAACGAGGTAATACGGTTCTACCATTGTTCCGCCGTTAACCATTGTGGCATAGGCAAACAGCAAATCTTTCAAACTGGAAGATGTTACCCCTAACGCCAGGGAGGGAACTTTGGGCAAATCTGTTTCCAGTCCTAAATCACCTGCTGTTTCAATAACATTTTCGATTCCGGTTTCCATTAAAACATCTACTGCTATGGTATTAACCGATTCGGTAAGCGCTCCTTCCATGGTGTAAAAACCGGTGTAATCGTCGTGCGAATTGGATGGCGACCAGTTATCGTACGCTTCATATACTTTCTTCTCGTTGGGGTAGTACTCAAACGGACTGGCCCCGTTTTCAAGAGCAGAGAGGTATACAAACGGTTTAAAGGTGGAGCCGGTTTGTCGTTCTGACCGAACATGATCGTATTGAAAAAACCGGAAATCGATGCCGCCAACCCACGCTTTCAGTGCGCCTGAAGAAGGCTCCATAGCCAGAAAGCCGGCATTGAGAAAACGCAGGTAATGTTTGATGGAGTCGAGCGGTGTGGTTTCCACCACTTTCAATCCGTCCCAGGTAAACAACCGGGTTTTAATTGGCTGATTAAGGGATTCCGTGATTTGCTCTTCGGATTGGCCTTTTGCTTTCAGGTTTTTATAACGATCAGAACGCCGAATTGCGCGCTCGAGAATTTCGGGGTTGCTTCGCCACGGATCGGCATTTTTCCAGTGGTTGTCGAACACATTCTGCAGGTTTTCCATGTATTCCCTAACCGACTGCCGCGCAAAGTACTGGTAATCGTAATTAATTGTGGTACTGATTTTTAACCCGTCGGTGTATAGATTGTATGGCTCATCATCTTCCTTGGTGTTGTTCGCGCACCATTCCAGCAACTCGGGTTTCAGCATCTCCACAAAATAGGCGGCCGGGCCTTCGTTGTATGAAATCCGCCGGTAGCTTATTTCCAATGGAAGATCCATTATTGAATCACCTTCTGCTTCGGAGAGGAACTCATTTTTTACCATTTGCGAAATAACGACGTTACGCCTTTGTTTCGAATTTTCGGGATTCATCCGCGGATTGTAACGGTTATTTGCCTGCAACATTCCTATCAAAACGGCTGCTTCTTCCACCGTCAGTTCAGCGGGGGTTTTGCTGAAAAAGCGCTCTGCCGCCAGTTCAATTCCGAATATATTTTCGCTAAACGAAACGGTGTTTAAATATAGTGTCAAAATCTCTTCCTTGCTGTAAATCCGCTCCAACCGGTAAGCAATAATGGCTTCACGTAATTTGTTTACCGGCATCGAAATAATTCCCAAATCATTCCGCGGGAAAATATTTTTTGCAATTTGCTGGCTGATGGTACTGCCTCCGCCGGCGCTGCGATCCTGCAAAATTATTGTTTTCACAAAAACACGCATCAGGGCAATTTCGTCAATTCCACGGTGCTCGTAAAACCGGGCATCTTCGGTGGCAATTAACGCATCGGTTACATTGGCCGAAATCTCCTCGAACTGCACATTGCTGCGGTTTTCTACATAATATCTTCCAAGTAACTTTCCGTCTTCAGAAAAAACTTCGGAAGCCTGCGGATTGGCGATTTCCTTTAATTGATGCGTAGACGGAACATGTCCGGTAAATCCGAAATATACCGCCATAAAGAAAAGTGCAAAAAGGATGAATCCGACGATAAATGCTTTCAGTAAGTACATCAGCACCCGCCGGCTTGCGCTTTGCTTCTGTTTTCTTTTTCCCCCTTTCACGATTTTTTGTTTGGGGGCTCTTGTATTTTTTGTTTTTTTGGATGGCATTTTGTCTGTTTAAACCGCAAATTTAAACAATTAAAACGAATTGTTCAGCACTATATTTTTTGAAGGAATTAATTTCAACACTTTCTTATTCATTATTTTACATTTTTAATACATTTGTTTATTGCAATCAACATAACTAATTCATCAGAAAACGAAACATAGAAATATGAAACGAGCATTCCGGGTTCTTGCCCGCATGATTCTCTGGCTGGGAGGTCTTTTGTTATTCGCCTTTTTATTTTTTCAATTGTATTATTTCATTTTGAATACCAAAGCAAAAAGGCAACTTGCTGAAGTGGAGGTTCTCGAACGCGATGAATTTCGATTCAGGGATTTGAATAAAAACGGAAAGCTGGATGTTTACGAAGACAGCCGGAGAGAAGTTGAAGAACGTGTAAATGATATTTTGAGCCAGATGACGCTGGAAGAAAAATCGGGCATGATGTGGCACCCTCCAATTGGAGTTGGTTCTGAAGGCGAAGTTTTGGGAAAACCTGATCCATCGGCATTAAATATGGTTTCCTCATGGGATGTTATGGTGAATAAAAAAATTAATCATTTTAACCTGTTTTCAATTCCTGAAGCAAAAAACCTGGCAAAATGGTACAATGATATTCAGGAAATTGCAGCGCAAACACGGCTGGGCATTCCTGTTACCATTAGTTCCGATCCGCGGCATGGAATCAACAATTTTATTGGTCCTGATTTACTGGGTAGCGATTTCTCGAAATGGCCCGAGACAATTGGTTTGGCGGCCACATTCGATTCAGCGCTTGTGGCGGAGTTTGGCCGGATTGCCAATCAGGAATACCGCGCAGTTGGCATTCGAACAGCGCTTCATCCGATGGCCGATTTGGCTACTGAACCACGCTGGGCGCGGGTGAATGGAACCTTTGGTGAAGATGCTCACCTCGCTGCAAAACTTACGGCTGCTTATATTTACGGTTTCCAGGGGGAAGAATTTGGAACCGAAAGTGTGGCCTGCATGACCAAGCACTGGCCGGGCGCCGGTCCGCAGGAAAGGGGTGAAGATGCACATTTCAGTTATGGCACCGGACAGGCTTACCCGGGCAATAATTTCCAGTATCACCTCATTCCATTCGAAGCTGCAATAGAAGCCGGAACTGCTATGATGATGCCTTATTACGGCGTTCCCACCGGCCAAACCAGCGAAGATGTGGGGATGGGTTTTAACCGTGAGATAATTACCGGTTTGTTGCGGGAAGATTACGGATATGATGGAATTGTTTGCACCGACTGGGGAATTATCGAAGGTTTTAAAATGTTCGGGATGGAAATTGTGGAAGCCAAAAGCTGGGGAGTGGAAGACCTTTCAGTAAAAGAACGTATTGGAAAAGTGGTTGATGCCGGTGTGGATCAGTTTGGCGGAAATATGAAAACCAACGATTTAACAGAACTTGTTGAAGAGGGGAAAATCAGCGAAGAACGAATCGATAAATCTGTCAGACGGTTGCTGCGGGCAAAATTTAAGATGGGACTTTTTGACGACCCGTTTGTTGATGCTAAAACTGCCGGACAAATTGTGGGAAATCCGGAATATGTTGAAAAAGGAAAACAGGCACAACGGAAATCCATTGTTTTGTTGAAAAATGCAGTGGATCCGGACAGTTCGTATATTTTGCCGTTGAAGAAAAATCATAGAATTTACATTAAAAACATTGAGCGTGAAACGGCTGAAAAATATGCAGTCGTGGTTGACAGCCTGGCAGATGCCGATTTTGCAGTGCTGCGTTTGCAGGCTCCGTATGAACCGCGGACCGGCGACATGATCGAAAATATGTTTCACCAGGGCGACCTCGATTTTAAGGAACCTGAGTTATCGCGGATTGTGGAAATAATGCAACAAAAACCCACAGTAGTTTGCATCTATCTCGACCGGCCGGCGGTGATTCCCGAGATATCAGAAAATGCCGCGGCATTGCTTTGTGATTTTGGAGCTTTCGACGATGCCGTCCTCGATGTGATTTTCGGAAAATTCAATCCTTCGGGACGGCTGCCATTCGAACTGCCTTTGTCGATGGAAGCTGTTCAAAAACAGATGGAAGATGTGCCCTACGACAGCGAAATGCCGATTTATGAATTTGGATTCGGATTGTCGTATAATACCAAATAAAAGAACCATGGCGGGGGAGCCATGGTTCACGATTTTAAACAATGCTGTTTAATTGTTAATTTAAAACCTTTTTCTGTTAAACAATAATCATGCCTAACGGTATTAATTAAAACAGATTTTTATCATGATTGTTCAATCAAAAAAGTATGTATGAGAAAACCGGGTTTCACCACAAAATCATTGAATGTATCCTATCCCAAAACTGATCCTCACAGAAGTTTGCAAATGCCGCTTTACGAAACGGTTGCTTTTGAATTTGATTCGGCAGAACAAATTGAGGCCAATTTTAAAGGAGAATTTCCTGCCCATGTTTATTCGCGTGCGTCAAGTCCAACGGTTGAGTATTTTGAGCAGAAACTGAAAACGCTCACTGGTGCAAACGCTGTGCTGGCAGTCAGTTCAGGAATGGCCGCTGTTTCAAACACAATTATGGCAATTGCCGGCACAGGTGATAATATTATTTCGGGACGCCGGTTGTTCGGGCACACCTTTGCACTTTTTAATCAGACTTTAACTGATTTTGGCCTGGAAACCCGGTTCTCGGATTTAAAAGATGAGGCAGATATTGAAACACTTATCGATGAAAAAACCCGGGCTGTTTATTTTGAAACAGTGACCAATCCGCAACTGGATATTGCAGATATTGAGATGCTCGCACAGATTGCGAAAAAGCATAAATTGCTGCTCATTGCTGATTCCACGCTCACGCCGCCCAATGTTTTCGAGGCGGGTAAATTCGGAGTGAATATCGAAGTAGTTTCGGCAACAAAATACATTTCGGGCGGGGCAAATGCATTTGGTGGCGCCATTATCGATCATGGAAATTTCGATTGGAATTTGAATACACACCTTTCAGAATACGTTGAAAAATTTGGAGAAAATGCCTTCATTTCAAAATTGAGAAAAAATGTGTACCGCAACACCGGTGGAAGCATGGCGCCCCAAACCGCAAAATTTATGATTCAGGGGCTGGATATTCTGGAATTGAGGGTAGAAAAATGTTATCAAAACTGCCTGATGCTGGCAAAATTCATGAATTCTCAATCCAAAATAAAATCGGTGGGATATCCCGGTCTCGAATCAGATCCAGGAAATGCTTTCGCGAAGAAATATTTCAACGGAGTTCCGGGTACCATCATAACGTTTGATTTGGAGTCGAAAACGGCTTGTTTTGAGTTTATGAATAAACTGAAAATCATTCGGCGGGCTACAAATTTGAATGACAACAAAACGCTCATCATTCATCCACACTCCACTATTTATGCTGAGTTTTCGGAAAAAGAGCGGCAAAATGCCGGAATCCGCGATACCATGTTGCGTCTGTCGGTGGGAATTGAAAATGTGGAGGATTTGATAGAGGATATTGCCCGGGCACTGGAATGAAAAGAAGCCAGGGGAATGAAAAAAACTTTAATTGCATCAGCTTTGTTCTGCAATATCGGATTTGGTAATCTCTACCAGATTGCTTCTCGAAATCATCGTTACAATATTTTCTAAATTATCTCCAAAAATCTGAATTAATTTTGTGTTGGATACATTTCCGGTTTTTACCATAATAAGTTTTGGCGGTAATGACCTTAAAAGGAATGAGTCCAAAAAATCACTGTCTTTGCTTATCACAATCCTATTTTCTTCTATCGCTTTTTGGATAATCTGTTTGTCTTTTGTTTTGTTTTTATCAGGGAGGTCCAAAGTATGTACAGAATCATATCCTTGTTGAATCAGGAAGTCGGACAATGCTTTCGGTAATTGTGCATCAATTATAAATTTCACGAGGCAATTTTATGAATGCTTTTAATGTTGGTCAGTTTTGCAGCATATTCAAGGCAGGCCAAAAAATCTTCCCTCTCTAAATCGGGGTAGTCGTTGAGTAATTCTTCAATCGTCATTCCCGAAGCTAATAGTTCGAGCATATTTTCAACCGGATACCTCAAGCCGCGGATTGTTGGCTTTCCATGACAAATTTCCGGGTCAATGGTAATTCTGTTTAATAAGCTTTCCATTTCTTTTTTTTCAAAAATAAGGAATTCTTTTGAAAAACTGAACAGGAAATTGGGCTGTTTGGAACAAAGACATTATACCGACGGCTGTCGGTAAAATATTTAGGGATATTACCCGGGCGCTGGAATGATTCATTTTTTATCCAGCCACGCCACATTCTGTTCCGGGTGGTGAGTGGCACCCAGAATTTCGCGGTACAATTCCGGTCTTCGTGCTTTAATGTAGCGATGCCCGCCGGCTTTTTCAAGGTTTTCAGGAATTAAAACCGACGAAGCCATATCATCTCCCAGGTTTCGGCACTCAGCAATCACATCGCCAAACGGGTCGATGATCATGGAACAGCCATTTTTGAGCTGGTCGTCGTCCATGCCAACCGGATTTGCAAAAACAACATACGCTGCATTGTCGTAAGCGCGGGCCGGCAGCCATTTCATCAGCCATTTTCTTCCTTTCATCCCGTCGAATTCCAGCCTGAGTGAAGTGGGATCGTTTTCGCGGTTTTTCCACAACTTCGGATCGCAAAAGCCTGCACCCGGTCGCGACGACGGGGTGCACATGGTAACATGCGGCATGAAAATGATGTCGGCTCCAAGCAGTTTGGTGGCGCGCACATTTTCAACAATGTTGTTGTCGTAACAAATTGAAATGCCGCATTTCCAGCCGTTCAGTTCAAAAACACAATACTCATTTCCGGGAGTAAGTTCAGGGTGAATAAACGGATGCAGTTTCCGGTATTTAGCAATTAGACCGCTTTTGTCAACACACACATAGGTATTGTAAATTTTTTCATCGTGGTCTTTTTCAAATAATCCGGCAAGAATAGCCACATCGTATTTTGCGGCTATTTGAGTCAGTTTTCCAATGCTTTCACCTTCGGGAACAAACTCGGCTACTTCCAGTAATTTCTTTTTAGACAGCCGTCGTGCAAAAGTATATCCTGTAACTGAACATTCGTGAAAGGCAACTACTTTTGATTTTTCGGCTGCCGCTTTTTTGGTGTATTCCTCAATTACCGACAGGTTATAGTTCTTATCATCGCTTTTATTTTCGAACTGGGCAGTGGAAATTTTAAATTTGTCCATTTTGAATAGATTGCATTTTCAGGGTCTAATTTACATATTTTATTCAGCCCGGAAATATCAACCACTGCAAATCTAATGTTGTGTAAAACATAAATTGTCAAGAGCTGTCATTTCCCGTGAAGCGATTCCAATGGAATAATCTGAGGCACGAAGATGAGAAATCTCAAATATCACAGCAGGTTTCTTCCTGAAATGCCAATGACATATTTTTGTAAAGTGTTGTATGCGAATAAAAAACAAATGATAAAAAACAAATTTCAAATAAATTCCAAAAAGCAAGAATCAAAATTCGAAACAAGTCAAAGTAGATTCTTTTGAAATTTAAAGTATTGGTTAATTGGAATTTATTTGCTTTTTGTGATTTGCTTATTGAAATTTTATTGTCGTCTTCTCATTGCTCCATAAAATTGGGTGAGCACTCGAAATGTCATTTCAAAGTTGATATGGAGCTACTTCTGTTCTTCAACAACAAACTGAGCTTCGCCCAGACAAATTTCGCCTTCTTCATTGATTCCTTCCACATATATTTTGTAGGTGCCGGGTTGGTCCGAAGAAGAGAAGACGTATTCAACTGAATTATTTTTTAGTGATATTTCTGGTTCCCAAAACAATGTTGTCCTGTAATCGGGTATATCCCATTTTTTATTATCAGGAGTGTATTTTGGGGCGTAAAAATTTCTTGCAGGAGCATATCCGGCAATGCTTTTTTCGATCACCCCTTTCATTATACGCGCAGGAATATCTTTATCGCCGCGACGTGTATAAATGGCAATGACACCGTTTGAGCCTTCGGTGCCGAAAGTGGCAAGGTTTTGCGACGATTTCAGTATTTCCACTTTATCGATATCTCCCATTGGAATCGATTTTACCGTTTGAATTACATTCTGGTCAGGTTCCCGTTCTTCATTTTGACCCTCGAAACCAGTCCTGTTCATTTTGTTTCCGGAAAGGAGGGGAACTCCGTCAATCAGGAACAACGGTGTGGAATTTCCGTCGAAATTACTGGTTCCTCTAATGCTAACCTGTTCACTGTTAATGTCGAGTCCGGGAACCTTTCCTGAAAGAAAATCCAGAATATTGCCCGACGAAGCCTCTCTTTCAGGAACCTGAATAACATGATCGGCATTTTCGTAAATGCGAAAGTGGTCATCGGTTTCAGCTTGCGAACGAACCGATTCAGAGGTTTGCAAACGTTTAGCTTTTGCCCTTTTTTTTGCATCAATGATTTTCCATTCCTGAACGGCGGTGTATTTAATTCGATGCAAATCTGCAGGCACATCGGGGAAACCATCTGCCTGAATCAAACCACTTTTTTGTGGTGTTATTTTTTTCAATACCGGCTTTAGCATTATCGCTGTATTTTGCCGGCCTTTTTCATTTTTTGCCTGAACAAGCACTTTTGCGTTGTCGTTAAAAACCAGCCCGTGAAAAATGAATTCCCCCGTTTCGTTTGTTGTATCAGTAAGAAAAGCCATTTCTGCATCTTTTTCAATAATCAGCAAAATCTCCCCCTTTTCAATTGGCTGCCCGGTAATGGCATCAGTGGCCACGCCTTTCAGATCGATTCCGGCAGTTTGGTTGAATTCCAGCGGTTGGTTCATGGGAGGCACATTGTTCCAAAAATAGCTGCTCCATCCGTTGGTGAGCATAAGCAGCCTGAGTTTTGCTTCGGAAGGCAAGCCGGCATCAGTAAAATAATCTGCTGACGGCCCGGTGAAACCGTTTAATTCAGAATTGATTAAAAGCGATGATAAAATATTCTGCGAAACACCAATTTCAGGGATTGAATTTTCGTGAATGACAGCCAGTGACAAGTGGCTTTCCGCCTGGGTGGCCGCAGAATATTTATCAGAAATTTCCAGTTTTACTTCACTTCTTTGCGTGTATGCAACTGAATCAGTAATTACTTTCAGTTCATTTACCTCATATTCATTTGAAAAAAGCAATCTTTCTGAAACAGGTTTCAAATTTTTGTCTAACAAAACCAGCCGGTTTATGCCGCCTTTTAGCATTTTGCTGTCGAATTTGAGAACCTGGTTTGCACTTTCAATTTTTACAGGCCGGTAAAAAAGTACTTCTCCCCTGTGCATGTTGGCAATGTAAAAGGTTTTGCCTGTAAACTTTTCTGAATTTCCCGTAATGTTTAAAATAAGTTCTCTGCTGGTATGGTTAACCAGTTGTATTTTAATTCCTTCTGCTGAAATCAGGGAATCGAAACTGAAATGGAAGGACGGGAATCCGTTAATTTTGACACGGTATGATTCTCCCGGTTCAGGTGTAAGGAAGAAAATTCCCATTCCCCGGTAATCAGTATTGAAAGCAGTAACCGTTTCACCCGCTTTGTTTGAGACAGTTCCGCCGGCATCGACTCCATATCCGTTTTTGTCCGTTATTTTAAAAGCAACCAGGTTCGAAGTGTTTTCGAGTAAAACGCCTCCTTCAGGCATAAATGAAGCATCGGCTGCCATTTCGCGCGAACCGGTTGAACGCTCAAGTCTGTCGATAGCCCGCAATGAACCTGCCGGAGGAGCAATTTTTAACGGTTTTTGAAAAAAGGAAGATTCGCCAAAATTGAGCAAATAATCGGTAAATGCCTGCAAAATGTAACCGCCCTCCTTCAGCGTATCGGGAACTGAAATACTCGAATTTGACTGGCCGTTTAAGCTTAACAAAATTGATTCTGAGACGATTGTACCGCTTTCGTGGACAAGATTAATGTAAATGTTTTCAGCACCGGGAATGAGTTTTCCAGAGCGGCTGTCGGTTAAATAGCATTTAAACCAGATAGTTTCACCTGCGAAATAAAATTCCCTGTCGGTGTGCAGGTAAATTTTTTCAACGGGTACTTTTTCATTGGATTCAACCCAGGTTTCAATATTTTGGGCTTTAATACCGGTCAGGCTGCCCAGCAGAAATAATGCAAACAGTGCAATTTTTGTTTTCATGAAAAATTTTTTCAGCGTGAACCAAAGACATTTACGTTTATTGCCTCTTTAAGTTTAAGACAAGCCAGTTGGGTTTTTCCCTGAATTAAGGTGGATAAAAATTATTAAATCCGGATTCGTCATAAACTTTTCATTCATCAGTATTCGTTTGAATAAATTCAAGATTTCTTTTCAGGCCTTTAAAACGAGTGCGTTGCACTGCCGATTTTTTAAAAAGCTGATTGAAAAATGGTTTGTCCATATCTTGCCATTCGTCGCGGGTTAATTCGAGTAATTTTGGTGCAGGCTTTAAATCCGGCTCGCTGTGTGGTTCCGATTTTAAATTCCACGGGCAAACATCCTGACAGATGTCGCAGCCAAAAATCCGGTTTTCAAACTGACCTTTCAGGGTTTCATCCAGGTCGCCTCTCAGCTCGATTGTTTGGTAGGAAATGCATTTCCGGGCATCGATTACCCGGTTACCGACGATGGCATTTGTAGGACACGCATTGATGCAGCGGGTGCAGTTTCCGCAATGGTCGCTGACTATTTTGGGCTGGTCGTAAGGCAATTCCGCATCGAGAATAAGTTCGCCGATAAAAAAGAAGCTGCCGTGTTCCACTGAAATCAGGTTGCTGTTTTTGCCTATCCACCCGAGCCCTGCACGCCGTGCCCATGCCCGTTCCAGAACCGGCGCCGAATCTACAAACGGGCGTCCGTTGCAGGGGGTAATTTCTTCCTGAATAAACTGAAGGAGTTTCTTTAATTTGTCTTTCATTACAAAATGGTAATCGGTGCCGTAGGCATACTTTGAAACAACCGGGGCCTGCGGGTCTTTTTGTGTTTTTTCAGGAAAATAATTCAGAAGGACCATTAGAATGGTTTT
>CAYUBV010000034.1:0-15770 GCA_964443035.1 uncultured Tangfeifania sp. | reverse complement strand
AAGGTTACTTGCAGCCTTCATTAAACGCGTCACCCTGAACTTGTTTCAGGGTCTTATTTGAAAATCTGTCATTGGCACGAGTATCCGAGGAGAAATCTGTTTCCAATTCAATCTTTTACCTCGGTGATTAATAGCAACCGGAAAGAAACCTTTGAAACAATGACAATCATGTATTGTTTTATTTTTAAAACCGGGTTCAGTTTTTTTAATAAAAACCAACGAGCAATCGTATGAAAGTCAATAAATCCATGAATAAAAAAACGCTGTTGCTGGCCGTTGGATTTGTGCTTTTCTGGAACTCGGGGTTTATCGGGGCTGAATACGGATTACCGTATACCGGGCCGTTTACCCTGTTATTCTGGCGCTACCTTGCGCTCACCATCCTTGTTTTCTTCTATCTGTTGTTTAAAAATCGCTTTCGACCAATAAGCTGGTCTGCAATGACTTACAATATGATTGTAGGGTTTCTTGCTCATGGTGTATGGCTGAGTTGTGTGCTGTTATCTTTGAATCAGAACGTTCCTGCCGGGATTGTTGCGTTGGTGGTGGCGCTGCAGCCGCTGGCTACCGGCGCATTTTCAGGACCTGTAACAGGGGAGCCAACTCCTGTTCACCGATGGCTGGGGTTGATAATCGGTTTCGGAGGAGTGGCACTGACAGTGCTTTACAGGATTGATTTCGATACACCGGAATCAGTTTTCGGTTATTTAATACCGCTGGGGTCTGTGATTGCAATTACCGTGGCAACATTGATACAACGTAAAATGGATATCAAAAATACAAACCACCATTTGCCATTGGATCTGACGCTTTTCTACCAAAGTCTCGCCACCACACTGGCACTGGCAATACCGGCCATTTTTTGGGAGAAGCTGGAAACCCAATGGGAACCTGAATTTATCTACACCATGATTTGGCTGACAGTTGGCGTATCATTGGCAGCTTATGCTTTCATGTGGCGTTTAATTGAACGGATGGATGCCACCCGGGTAGCCAGCCTGTTTTATTTTGGCCCTCCGGTTACGATGCTGATGGCATGGATTGCCTTTGGCGATACCCTTACAATTATGGACATAATCGGGCTGGCCGTTGTTTTTGCAGGAATAATGCTCACCCACATAAAATTAAAAAACCCAACTTCAGCAACTAAAATTTTGTGAGAGGCATTGATTTAATTATCTCACGAATTAAATCAACGCCTTCCGATTCCGGAGCCTTCACCTTCATTATTTAAACCGTGCTTTTGCGTCTTCAAGGATTTTCACGGTTGCAGTAGCTCCGCACCTCGAGCAACCGGCTTCCTGAACGGCCAGTAAACCATCGAGTGAGCGAACACCACCGGCAGCTTTCACTTTCACCTTCGGTCCGACGCTTGCTTTCATCAACTTCAGGTTGGGTATGGTGGCGCCGGTATAAGAATATTTGCCGTCATCGCCCTTTACAAATCCAAATCCTGTGGAAGTTTTCACGTAATCGGCTCCCACTTTTGTGGAAATTTTACACAGCTTAACAATGTCCTCTTTTTTCGTTACATAGTCAGTTTCAAAAATCACTTTAACGATGGCACCGTTTTCATGGCACTTTTCCGTCACTGCACCAATCTCTTCCTCAATATAATCCCAGTCGCCCTGCAGTGCTTTACCAATATTGATTACCATATCAATTTCAACGGCCCCGTCATTGCAGGCAGTTTCGGTCTCAAAAACCTTTACCGGAATTACAGAATTTCCTGCCGGAAAACCAATTACACATCCCACAAGTACATCGGTACCTTTTAATAATTCTACCGCTTGTTTAACCGCATACGGTTTCACACACACTGAAGCAACATCATATTTTCTTGCTACTTCGCACTCCCGGCGTAAATCTTCATCAGTCATTGTGGGATGAAGAATGGAGTGGTCGATCATTTTTGCGAGTTCTCTTACTTTATCCATTTTATTAAAGATTAGACGGAAGACAGAAGACCGGAGACCGAAGTGTTTGATTCATTCTGTATTCCTGATATTACAAAATGTTATATTTTATCAATCATCAATTGCTGTAAAAACCATCTGGCGAAATTTCCAGCCTGTTTGATCATTCACCGGGCCTCGTGTTTGTTTCATAATGATACCGATGACATTTTCGGCCGGGTCGGCAAAATACTGGGTATTGAAATAACCACCCCAGTCAAAAGTGCCTTCACTTCCCAATCCGCCTTTTGCCACGCCATCAGGAGTAACAACGCCGAATGCCAGTCCGTAATATTCTTCAGGGCCGTTGAATAATCCGTTTGTCTGATTTCCCATAATCGTTCTCACAGTCGTTCGGCTTAACAGGCGAATGCCGTTATATTCACCTTCGTTCAGGTACATTTGCAAAAACGTGGCATAATCTTTTGCTGTACCCGAAAGACCTGCCCCACCCGAGAAGAAAGTTTTTGCGCCTTTTATTGGATAGTCCGTATCATAAAATGTGGTCGGATATTTTTCCCATTCGCCATCTACCTTATGCTGAACGGCAACAAGGCGATCAGCCTTACTTTCCGGCAAATAAAAACGGGTATCGTTCATTCCCAGCGGATCGAAAATATGCGTTTTCAGAAACTCGTTAAACGGAATTTCCGAAACCACTTCAATAAAATAACCCAACACATCCAAACCTTCGCTGTAATGGTATTTCGTACCGGGTTCAAAATGAAGCGGCAATTTGGCCAGTTTTTTCACACTCTCTTCAATGGTAATATTTTCCGTAGTGAAAAGATCGGTCACGCCCGCTTTCTGATAAATCATTTTCATGCGTTCGTCACCGTCAATCACTCCGTAACCGATCCCGGAAGTATGTGTAAGCAGATGACGGATAGTGATTTCATTGTTAGCCGGCGTCCCACCCCAGGTAGTATCGCTGTATTGAAAATCTTTCAGCACCTGCATATTTTCGAATTCAGGGATGTATTTCGAAATCGGGTCGTCGAGGCGGAATTTGCCTTGCTCCCAGAGCATCATCACCGCCGTGGATGTAATGGCTTTTGTTTGCGAGGCAATACGGAAAATATCGTCGCGTTTAAGTTGCCGGTTTTTCTGGTTGTCAGACATTCCATAAGCTTTCCAGTGAACAATTTTGCCATTTCGGGCTATTAGCGAAACAATTCCGGGAAGGTTCCCGGCTGCCACAGCATCCCCACACATTTTATCGATTCGTGCGATTCGCTCCGAAGACATCCCTACACTTTCAGGACTCGCTTCGGTAAGCACCGGAGAATTTTGAATTGATTTTGTCTGGGCATTTCCTGCCATTAAAACCGAAAAGGAAAAGATGATAAAAACGAGTAAATTTTTCATTTCATTGGTTTTTATTGAACTATTTTTATAAATAATAACTGTTTCCAACCGGATAAGCTAAGATAAGCTAAAGTGTCGCAGTAAAGCTCACTGTATATCGTAAACTCCGGGTTCGACGCAGAAAATTTAATCTTTTTACTTGTACGTACAAGATAATTTTATAAAAAATTTTAAACTTTTTTACTCTGAAAGAGGTACATATAAACAAATAAATAAAAATCATCATGGCAAACAGACGAACATTTCTAAAATCGCTGGCCGGAATTACTGCCGGCTTATCCCTCAGTCATTCCGCTTACAGTGAAGAAAAAACAAGTGACCGTTTAGGCGAAGTTCTGCCCATGCGTAAATTTGGCAGAACAGGCGAGTATGTTACAATGCTTGGCACAGGCGGATACCATGTCGGCTGGACCACCGAACGCGACGCGCAGGAAGTTATTGAAGCTTCGCTCGAAGGTGGTGTACGTTTTTACGACACGGCTGAAAGTTATTCCAGCGGAGGAAGTGAGGAACGCTACGGGAAATACCTTACTCCAAAATACCGTGATTTAATTTTTCTGATGACGAAAAGTACAGGACGTGATGCGAAAACGGTTCAGGAACATTTGGAAGGTTCGCTGCGCAGGCTCAAAGTTGATCAGATCGATTTGTACCAGGTGCATTCCATCCGAACTCCGCAAGATGTTGACAACCGAATTGAAAACGGTGTGCTGGAATTTTTACAGAAAGCCAAACAGGATGGAAAAATAAAACACATTGGTTTCACGGGTCACCAGAATCCGTTTGCACATACACGCATGTTGGAACAAACCAAAGAAAACGATATGATGGATGGAGTGCTGATGCCGGTAAATGTGCTCGACCAGTCGTATTTCAGCTTTATAGAAAATGTGATGCCCAGGGCGCTCGACCGCAACATGGGAATTATGGCTATGAAAACCCTGGCCGACGGAAGATTTTTTGCTAAAAAAGAAAAAGTTGGCTGGACAAGCAACGACCCGGTTATTCCCAATTACATGAGCATTAAAGAAGCAATGTATTTTGTTTGGTCGCTGCCGGTATCTGTCATTATTTCAGGGAGCGAAAATGCCACCTACATGCGAGAAAAAATTGCATTGGCCCTTTCATTCAGCAAATTATCAGAAGAGGAAAGAATGGCCCTTACCAATAAAGTAAAAGATAAAGCACAGTCCGGGAAAATTGAATATTTTAAAAACAAGGAAGTATAGAATTACAAATAGATTGCAGATTGCGATTTGTATCTGACTTTGAATTCAGCATAAATGGCATAAAAAGAAAAATCCCGGGGTCATCACCCCGGGATCAAAACTAAACCTAACTAAACCAAACTTATGAAAAAACAGCAAATTACGTTCTGTGCATGTAATGTTTGAAGATTATCTTTTTATCTCTTTATTTAACTGTTTTCATGTCTGCTAATAATTTACAAATAGTGTGCCAAAAAATAATAAGCGGAGGACAAACCGGAGTCGATCGCGGAGCGCTTGATGCCTGTCTCGATTACTCCTTTCCCTGCGGCGGATGGTGCCCAAAAGGACGGCTGGCCGAGGATGGAACCATCGATAAAAAATATCCGCTTCAGGAAACCGAAGAAAAAGAATACAGCGTGCGAACTATAAAAAATGTTGAAGAAGCAGACGGCACCCTTATAATTGCACCTGAAAATATTTCAGGGGGCACAATGTTAACTTATCAGATTGCAAAGAAAAAGAACAAACCGGTTTTTCTGATTCACCCTGATCCGGCAGACAATTCAATGAAAATCAGCAGCATTACCGAGTGGATAGTTACCCATTCCGTAAAAACGCTAAATGTGGCCGGTCCACGTGAAAGTGAATGGCCGGGCGCCTGGTCACAAAGCCGCAAACTTGTTGGGCAGCTTCTAAAATTAATTCATTGAGAAGCCTCTTCTGAAAGAACTTATTTCAATTTCAGATATCAAAAAATGAATATCTTTGCAAAAGTCATAAAAATGACCCGGAAACAGAGAAAAAGGAAACAGAATATATGGATAAGATTCGTAATTTTTGCATTATCGCACATATCGATCACGGAAAAAGCACACTGGCCGATCGCATGCTGGTTCATACCAAAACCATTGGCGACCGGGAGATGCGCGACCAGGTACTCGACAACATGGAACTGGAACAGGAACGGGGAATCACCATTAAAAGCCATGCCATTCAAATGGTACATGTGCACAATGGTGAGGAGTACAAGCTGAATCTTATTGATACTCCCGGACACGTAGATTTTTCGTATGAAGTTTCCCGCTCAATAAAATCCTGCGAAGGTGCGCTGCTGATTATCGATGCTACACAGGGAATTCAGGCCCAAACCATTTCAAACCTCTATCTGGCTATTGAACACGATCTGGAAATTATCCCGATTCTGAACAAAATGGATCTCCCCAACGCAATTCCCGAAGTTGTAGAAGACCAGATTATCGATTTAATTGGGTGCAGCCGCGAAGATATTATTCATGCCAGCGGAAAAACAGGATTGGGGGCCGAAAAAATTCTTGAAAGAATAATTGAAAAAGTACCGCCACCAAAAGGCGACCCCAATGCGCCGCTGCAGGCTTTGATTTTTGACTCGGTTTTTAATTCATACAGAGGAATTATCGCCTATTTCAAAATTTTTAACGGACAAATCAAACAGAAAGACCGTGTTAAATTTGTAAATACCGACCAGGAATATTATGCCGACGAAATTGGCATATTGCAATTAGGCCTCAAGCCACGCAATATGCTTTCAGCCGGAGATGTTGGTTATATTATTTCAGGAATTAAAACCGCAAAAGAAGTTAAAGTGGGTGATACGATCACACATGTTGATAATCCGTGCGATAAAACCATCGCCGGTTTCGAGGAGGTGAAACCTATGGTTTTTGCCGGCATTTATCCCATTGACGCAGACGACTACGAAGACCTGCGCAATGCCATGGACAAACTGCAATTGAACGACGCCTCGCTCACTTTCGAACCTGAATCATCGGCAGCACTCGGTTTTGGATTCCGTTGCGGTTTCCTGGGTTTGCTGCACATGGAAATTATCCAGGAGCGGCTGGAACGCGAATTCGACATGAATGTAATTACCACCGTTCCCAACGTTTCGTACCTCGCCCATTTAACCGACGGCACCACTCAAAAAGTATACAACCCGTCAGGAATGCCAACGTCAACTTCGCTCGAGTTTATTGAAGAACCTTATATAAGGGCAAGTATAATTACAGCATCCGAATTTATCGGCCCGGTGATGAACCTTTGTCTCGATAAACGCGGTGAACTGATAAGCCAGACTTACCTGACTTCGGAGCGGGCAGAACTCACATTTAACATTCCGCTTGGTGAAATTGTATTCGATTTTTACGATAAACTGAAAAGTATTTCACGCGGATATGCTTCATTCGATTACTATGTGAGCGGCTACAAAGAAGCAAAACTTGTCAGGCTCGATATCTTGCTGAATGGCGAAATGGTGGATGCGCTGTCTACTTTAATTCATTTCGACAATGCGTACCTGTTTGGCCGGAAGATGTGTGAAAAACTAAAGGAACTGATTCCGCGACAGCAGTTCGACATCGCTATTCAGGCCGCCATTGGCGCAAAAATTATTGCCCGCGAAACGGTTAAAGCAATGCGAAAAGATGTGACCGCAAAATGTTACGGAGGCGATATTACCCGAAAACGAAAGTTGCTTGAAAAACAGAAAAAAGGAAAGAAACGCATGAAACAGGTGGGAAATGTTGAAGTTCCGCAAACTGCTTTTCTCGCTGTGCTGAAAATGGATTAAGGGGTTTTTGGGTTCCAACTCAGAAGGTGTCGGACTCAGGATAGTCCGACTCCCCGCAATTCATTTACATGATGAGTTTATACCCTTTTCCATGCACATTGATAATTTCAACTGAAGGCTCGTCTCTCAGATGTTTTCGCAATTTGGTAATGTAAACATCCATGCTTCGGGCATTGAAATAATTGTCGTCGATCCAGATGGATTTCAGCGCATAATTCCGTTCCAGCACTTTATTGGCATTCTGGCACAGCAGTTTCAGCAAATCAGATTCTTTAGTTGTAAGTTTCACTGTTTTTTCACCATCGGTAAGTGTTTGCTTGCGGGTATCGAACGTATATTTACCTAAAGTAAAAACCGGCTGTGCCGAAGATTGCGACTCCTGAGCTGTTCTGCGCAAAATGGCTTCAATCCTGAAAATCAGTTCTTCCATGCTGAAAGGTTTGGTAATATAATCGTCGGCCCCCATTTTAAACCCTTCAATTACATCGTCTTTCAGATTTTTGGCTGTCAGGAAAATAATGGGGATATCGGCATTGACAATGCGAATATCTTTTGCCAGCGAAAATCCGTCTTTCTTAGGCATCATAATATCAAGCACACATATATCGTAATGCTCCTTCATAAAACCTTTATACGCCGCTTCACCATCGGGGTAAAGATCGGTCTCAAAACCTTTGGCAACGAGGTATTCTTTCAATAATAAACCCAGGTTCTCATCGTCTTCAGCCAGTAGCAATTTTGTTTTCTGTTCCATGTCATTTATTTATTTTAGGTAACAATATACTAAACTTTGTGCCTTTATTCACAGAGCTGTCCACTTTAATTTTACCATTGTGCAAATCTACTATCTTCTTCACATAACTCAAACCCAGTCCAAAACCTTTAACATCGTGCACATTACCGGTTGGAACACGATAAAACCTGTCAAAAATCTGATTGTGGTATTCTTTTGAAATTCCAATACCATTATCACCTACCGAAATGGTAACATGTTGGTTTATATTTTCGGTAGATACTTTTATAACCGGAACATCGCGGCTGTACTTTACGGCATTGTCGAGCAGGTTAAAAACAACATTTGTTAAATGCACTTCATCTCCTTTTATAATGGCATCTTCGGCTTTTAACTCAGAATGGAGTGCACCGTTTTTGTTCTTCACACGCAACTCAAAGTTATTAATTACCGTTTGAATGGTGTCGTTTACATTGAACTCCTTGAATTTCAACTTTAAACGCCCCTCGTTAAAAACTGCCATTTGCAGCACTTTTTCTACCTGAAGACTAAGACGTTTACTCTCTTTGTTTATCACTTTCGAAATATGCTCGATGGTTGCCGGAGTATTGGATACAGTTCCATCCTCGAGCATTTGGCTCGCCAGCGAAATGGTGGAAATCGGGGTTTTCAGCTCATGGGTCATGTTGTTGATGAAGTCATTTTTAATCATCGACAATTTTTTCTGCCTCAAAATAATCATAATGGCGTAGGCAAAAATGGCAATCAGAAAAGCAGTTAAAATGATGGTCGGAATAATTGTCAGCCCTGTTGTTCTGAGCAAATAACCGGAACGTTCAGGAAAATAAACGTACAGGTAATTTGGTTGTTTACCATCGTAATCATACGGAAAAAGCAGGCTGTAATATTCATCTTTTCGTTTTGGATTATAGTTTTCGCTGCCAAAAAGAAAACGGTCCTGCCCCTGGTTTGCCGAGCGAACTGCAAATTTATATTCCAGATCAATTCCTGCCTCCTCGAATGACGATTCAATAGCCATTTTTAAAAAAGAAGAGTCAATTCTTTCTTCCAGCGGCCTGCCTTCGAGTACGATCTTGTAGTTTCTCCAGTTTATATCCTGAAGAAATCTTTCCCGCCGTTGCTCGAGGTCGAGATTAAATTCGTGCAACCTGTCAAGAAATGCGGCATCATTCTCTTCCTCCGGGCCAACTGAATTTGAAGTAGTTTGTGTTGAATCGGTAATTACAATCTGTAACTCCTCGTGGTAGCTGCCAAAAATGCCCTGTTCAGAATAGTTAAACCGGAAACTTCCTGAAAACTGCCCCGTTCCTTTCCGGGGAAATATATTCAGGCTGCCCGGAGAACTCTTCAAACCGGGAATCTGGCCCCTCCGTGCTTCCAGCCTTGCTTCTCTTTGCTCTTCAATTTCAAGTTGATCGGCAACTGATTTCAAAGCATTTTTCACCATCCGGTCGAATTGCTCTTCGCGGATGTCAGACGCAGTTTTTATCAGGTTTGTCTGAATCAGTATCAAACCCGACAGCACCAATGCCATTAAGACAATTAATGTAACCAACATCTTTTTGCTCATACCGCAAAGATAATTTTATTAAAAAGCTGCAAAACACACTGTTAACAATATTTAACAAGAAGTGCATTTCAGAGGCATAATAAAACAATTTTTAATACACTGTTTTATGAACGATGAGATCAATTTTTAATATGTCGTCAAACAAACTTAAAGCAATCCTTTATTCAGTAAAATATCTTTCATTTTCGCCTGAACCTGTTGCGCTGCTTCTCCTGCTTTTTCTGCAAAATCCTTTTCAGAAGATGCATAAATTATTCCGCGGGACGAATTAACGAGCAGCCCGCACTGGCTGTTCAACCCATTTTCGGCCACTTCTTCAAGGCTGCCACCCTGCGCTCCTACTCCGGGAACAAGCAGAAAATGATTGGGCACAATTTTACGGATTTCTTTTAACTTTTCAGCTTTGGTTGCGCCAACTACATACATCAGGTTTTCTTCGGTGCCCCAGTTCTGTGATGTTTTCAAAACCGATTTAAAAAGTTCTTCTCCCGTTTCTTCATTTTTCAGGTATTGAAAATCGGCAGCTCCCTTGTTCGAAGTGAGCGCCAAAAGAATAACCCATTTACCGGGGTAAGTCATAAACGGTTTTACCGAATCTTCGCCCATATAAGGCGCCACAGTCACTGCGTCGAAATCGAGCTTATCGAAAAATGCGCGGGCATACAAATTTGAAGTATTCCCGATGTCGCCGCGTTTGGCATCGGCAATCACAAATATTTCAGGATACTCCGACTTCACATAAACCACTGTTTTTTCGAGACTCTCCCAACCCCGGGCGCCCAAACTTTCGTAAAAAGCCAGGTTGGGTTTGTAAGCTACAGTAAATTCTGCTGTTGCATCAATTATTTCTTTATTGAACGAAAACAAAGGGTCGGATGTATCGACCAGATGATTCGGAATTTTCTGAATGTCGGTATCGAGCCCCACACACAGGAAACTCTGCTTTTTCTGAATTTGTTCAAATAGTTGTTGTTGGTTCATTGTTATAGTATTAAGTCAATGATTCAATTCTGTCGTGGAAAACATTTACGAGCTTATTGTTTTTTAGTTCTTCAATTATTACCGGCCAGATTCGATTATCTTTCCAATTTTGAATTAAATCTCAGCTTCTTTCAGTTTTTCTGCATTTTCTTCAATCATCAGTTTCTCGATGATCTCATCGATTTCACCATTGATAATGGCTTGCAAATTATACATTGTCAGGTTGATGCGATGGTCAGTTACGCGCCCCTGCGGCCAGTTGTAGGTTCGGATTTTTGCCGAGCGGTCGCCGGTGGAAACCATGGTTTTCCGTTTCGATGAAATTTCATCGATGTACTTCTGGTATTCCATGTTGTAAATCCTCGTACGCAGTTCGTTCATGGCTTTGGCCAGGTTTTTTAACTGCGATTTTTCATCCTGGCAGGTCACTACAATTCCGGTAGGAATATGCGTTAACCTGATGGCCGAATAGGTGGTGTTTACCGACTGGCCTCCGGGACCCGACGCACAATACGTATCTTTTTTGATGTCTGATTCTTTTAGCTCCACATCAAATTCTTCGGCCTCGGGCAAAACTGCAACCGTAGCTGCCGAAGTATGTACCCGCCCCTGGGTTTCAGTTTGCGGAACGCGCTGCACGCGGTGTACCCCCGATTCATATTTCAGAATTCCGTAAACTCCGGCGCCGCTCACTTTGGCCACAATTTCCTTGTAACCGCCGGCGGTTCCTTCGTTTATATTGGTCACCTCCATTTTCCAGCCTTTCTTTTCGCAGAATTTGGAATACATACGGTACAAATCTCCTGCAAAAATACTGGCCTCATCTCCGCCGGTTCCTGCCCGGATTTCAAGAATCGCGTTTTTATCATCTTCCGGATCTGCCGGTACCAGCAGCATTTTTATTTGCTTTTCTTTTTCAGGAATTTTTTCTTCGGCCATCTCCATCTCTTCGCGGGCCATTTCGCGCAGTTCTTCGTCCGACTCTTCAGCGAGCATCTCTTTTCCTGACTCAAGGTTGTCAATCAGGTTTTTGTATTCTTTAAAAACACCCAAAAGTTTTTCCAGGTTTTTATATTCCTGGTTTAACCTCACATAGCGCTTCATATCAGCAATAATTTCCGGGTCGGTAATCATTTGCTGCACCTCTTCGAAGCGGTGCCTTATCGATTCATATTTTTCGAGTAATGCGTATTCTGTCATTTTATAATCCTCAATTTAACTGAAGAAGATTTAATAAATAAATTCTCCTTCTTCTGTATTTATTGTAAGTTTTTCACCCTCAAAAGGTTCAACTCTGCCAACTATTTGGGCATCGATATTGAATGAACCGGCAACTGAAATAATATCTTCGGCTGCTTCGGGCGATGTATATATTTCAAACCGGTGTCCCATATTGAAAACTTTGTACATTTCCTTCAGGTCGGTTCCCGATTGCTCCTGAATGATTCTGAAAAGCGGTGGCACCGGGAACATGTTATCTTTTATAACATGAACATTCTCAACAAAATGGAGCACTTTTGTTTGTGCACCGCCGGAACAATGAATCATTCCTGAAATTTGATTTCTGTATTTTTCCAGAATTTTCTTCACCACAGGTGCATAAGTGCGGGTTGGCGAAAGCACCAGTTTTCCGGCATCGATTTTAAGTTCTTCAATCCGGTCGGTTAGTTTGTAATTTCCTGAATAAACCAAATCAGCAGGCACAACCGGGTCAAAACTCTCAGGATATTTTCGGGCCAGGTAACTGGCAAACACATCATGACGGGCCGATGTTAATCCATTGCTTCCTATGCCACCGTTGTATTCATTTTCGTAAGTTGCCTGACCTGATGATGAAAGTCCGACAATCACATTGCCTGCCGAAATCCTGTCGGCTGAAATCACATCGCTGCGTTTCATCCGGGTAACCACCGTTGAATCTACAATAATTGTCCGTACCAAATCCCCCACATCTGCGGTTTCTCCCCCGGTTGAATATGCTGGAACTCCAAGCTTCCTTAAATTTTCGAGCAGTTCCTCGGTTCCGTTAATAATGGCTGCAATTACTTCGCCCGGGATGCTGTTTTTGTTTCTTCCAATGGTTGACGAAACCAGGATACTATCGACAGCACCCACACAAAGCAAATCGTCAATGTTCATAATCAACGCATCCTGTGCAATGCCTTTCCAAACCGAAAGGTCGCCGGTTTCTTTCCAGTACATGTAGGCCAGCGACGATTTTGTTCCGGCACCGTCGGCATGCATAATGTTGCACCATTCCGCATCATTTCCCAAAATATCAGGAATAATTTTGCAGAAAGCCCCCGGGAAAAGGCCTTTATCCACATTGCGGATGGCGTTGTGCACATCTTCTTTAGAGGCTGAAACTCCGCGGGCGTTGTATCTCGATTCTGTCACCATTCTTTTCCAAAGTTTAACAACTGCAAAATTAACAATTTCCAGCCATTAATATAAAAAAATGGAAAGCCACATGTTGGACTTCCCATTTTTACATTTTTTCTGTATTGTTTTAAGCGTATAAAAACCGCTTGATTTTTTGAGTTGGCGTTTTCTCAAACGGATCAGGTTGAAGAATAACGCGTTGAAGCCTCGAAAATTTATTCACTTTAGCATTTACTTTATTGTGAATTTCCTGAAGGATATCATCGTACTTATCAGAGAAATATTGCTGCGCATCGGCCCTGAATGATTTCAGGTGTTGTTCAACTTCGTCTTTGTTAAGGTGGACCATTGCCACAAGCTTCCCTTTCTTTTCTACCACAACCGACTCCATTACAAACCGCATCTTGTTAATTACAGATTCAATTTCTTCAGGATAAATATTTTCGCCGCTGGCTCCAACAATCATCGTTTTAATGCGCCCCCTGATAAAAAGGGAATTCTGTTTGTCGAATTTTCCTTTGTCCCCGGTTTTAAACCAGCCATCATCAGTAAAAACTTCGTTTGTGATTTTAGGAGCTTTGTAGTAGCCTTTCATCACATTTTCGCCTTTGGCCTGGATTTCACCTTCGCCGGTAGTCATGTCAACATCTCCCAGTCGCAGTTTAACACCCTCCATTGCAATGCCTGTAGATCCCAGTTTCCTGTTTTTTCCAACCGCGCCCGCAAGCAAAGGCGATGTTTCAGTAAGGCCATAACCGATGGCATAAGGAAATTTTCCTTCGTAAAGAAACTGCTCAACAGTGGTATCGAGCTTAGCCCCTCCGATTCCGAAAAACTTGAGCTTACCGCCAAAAGTCTGGTACAATTTCCGCCCGGCTATACGGTGTAAAATTTTCCGTATCGCGGGAATCGAATAAAGCTTCCGCATTGTTTTGGTTTTCTGAAACTTGGGATATATTTTTGCCCTGAAAACTTTTTCAATAATCAACGGAACCACCAGCATCATAGTGGGTTGTACCTTTTTGAGCGCGGGCAATAATACCGAGGCAACCGGTGGTTTTCTCAGGTAATGTACCGAAGAACCGTTTCTCAACGGGAAAAGAAATCCTAAAGTTCCTTCGAATGTATGTGAAAGCGGGAGTACCGAAAGAAAACGATCTTCCGTCCCAACATCCTGTAACGATGTACTTTTCTCAGCCGTCCAGGTCAGGTTCTTATGGGTCAGCATCACTCCTTTTGAATTGCCGGTTGTTCCCGAGGTATAGATAATCGTAGCCAGTTCATCCTCTTTCACATCGGCAGGCTTGTCAATCTTAAAATCTTCGGAAATTGCAGGTTTGAGTTCGTCTAATTTATCAGCATGAGTTCCTTTCGGGATAATGGCAAAATTCTCAATTAAAATCAGGTGATCGAGCATTTTAATGGTGCTCTCACTTAAATTCCGGTACAATAGTTCAGACACAAAAAGCACTTTGGCTTCCGAGTGCTCAATAATCGATTCTATTTCGTTTGTGTGGAAATCCGGCAAAATAGGAACAGTAGTGGCCCCTACCCATGAAGCGGATAAATAAGAAATACCCCAGTTAGGCATATTTGTACTCAATATAGCCACTTTATCGCCGTGGTCAACACCCAGCTTTTTCAGCATTCCGGCAATACTTTTAACATCTTCTCCCAGTTCCCGGTAAGTGTATTTCTTCTCTCCTGCAAAAACGAGTGAAGTTTTATCGGCAAACTGATGCACTGAATTTTGCAGCATCGAAGGTATTGTGTATTTATTTGTTTTTTTCATTTTTCTCTTTTCCAAATAGTCTAATTCTCAGTTGAAAAAACGATTGTACTTAAATAAAGTTCAACCAGACAAAAATAGCAATTAACCTGACTTTTCTGCTTTTCACAACTATTTTAAAGTAATTTTAACAACTTTGATGCCTAATTTTGAGAAACATGATTGAAAATCAACAGAAACACCTGTTAAAAACGGAAAAATTTGTCAGGGATATTTTTGAAAATGAAGGCTCCGGGCATGACTGGTGGCATATTTACCGGGTAAGGAAGTACGCTCTTAAAATTGCTGAAACAGAGGGAGGAAATTTATTTTTGATTGAAATGGCGGCGCTGCTTCATGACCTGGACGACTGGAAATTAAAAAAAGACCCCGGTGAAGATAAGGCCCAAGAATGGCTGAATCATCTCGCGACAGCAGAAAAAGATGCAGTTCAGATAGTCGATATTATTTCGCAGGTTTCTTTCAAAGGTGCCGGTGTAAAATCAAAACCAGCAACAATTGAGGCTAAAATTGTGCAGGATGCCGACCGGCTCGATGCTATTGGAGCAATAGGGATTGCACGTACTTTTGCCTATGGCAGCAGCAGAGGCAGGTTGATTTATGACCCTGAAAATGAACCTGTTTTGCATGATAGTTTTGAAGCTTATAAAAACAGCACCGCCCCAACAATAAACCACTTTTACGAAAAACTACTGTTGCTCAAAGACCGTATGAATACCGAAACAGGCAAGAAAATGGCAAAAAACCGCCACCGCTTTATGGAAAGTTTTCTCGAACAGTTTTTTAAAGAATGGGAAGTTAAAATTTAACGTGTAAATTCACTACCGACCAATTTGTTTCGTAAATTTGAAAAGCCGTATAAAAAGGAAAAAATACAATGAAAATTGAACACCTCGCTATCTGGACATATAACCTCGAGGGATTGCGAAATTTTTACGTGCATTACTTCGATGCCTCTTCATCGGAAATTTACTACAATCACTCTAAAGAGTTTCGCTCCTATTTTCTAACCTTCGATGGCGACTGCCGGCTGGAAATTATGGAAATGCCCAATGTTCCAAAATCGAAAAATATTCCTGAAAGGAATTATACCGGATTAACACATTTTGCCATTCAGGCAGGATCGAAAGTTGAAGTCGACCGGCTGACTGAACA
>CAYUBV010000033.1:0-16728 GCA_964443035.1 uncultured Tangfeifania sp. | reverse complement strand
GTATCCACTCAATTCCCTCTATTTGCGAAATCTGCTCAATCAATTCCGGCAATTGATTTTTTCCGTAAATATCGATTCCGTAATACGACAATTCCTGCGCAATCAGCAAAATTTCCTTTACGCCCTTTTTGGCCAGGTAGCGGGCTTCCTTTACCAAACTTTCTATGGTTCGCGACTTGTGCCTGCCGGTCATCATCGGGATGGCGCAAAACGCACACGAACGGTTACAGCCCTCGGCAATTTTCAGGTAAGCAAAATGCGACGGCGTGGTAATTTTCCGTTCATAAATGTATTCCGGGTAATAATTCACCTGGAGTTCATCCACCATCGCTTTCAGGTCAAACTTGCCAAAATAGCGGTCCACCTCCGGAATTTCCTTTACCAAATCATTTTGATACCGCTCCGACAGGCAGCCCATCACGTACAGTTTCTGAATGTCGCCCCGCTTCTTGGCGTCCACGTAATCCAGAATCATATCGATGGATTCCTGCTTGGCATCGTGTATAAACCCGCAGGTATTTACAAAAACCGCATCAAACCCGGTTTCATTCGAATCGTGCACTACCTCGAAATCCCCTCTCTGCAGTTGATTCAGCAACACCTCCGAATCGACCAGGTTTTTCGAACATCCCATGGTCACCACATTCACCCGCTTTTTTGTCATTATCGAAAATTTTTGCAAAGTAAAGATAAATTTGTCTGAAATAGAAAAGAACCCGTTCTTTTCGAAGAGAGCGGTTCCTTTCTTAAAGGTTTTATCAAGGGGATGGCCTCATATCTCAGTCGGGGTGGTTAACCATTCCAAACCGTCAGCCTCGCTCCAGGCGACACCGACGGTAGTTGATGGGGCGGGGTAAAAAATTCAAAAAACCGTGTGCGGTAAAAACAAACTGCCCGGAGAATAATTTTTGTCTATATTTGAAAATCTGTAAATCTTTTTAATCAACCTAAGATATTGCGGCGCAGGTTAACTGACGACTCATTTCTACCTACTTATAAAAAAAGAAAAAATGAAACATCTCATCTCCGTCCCTTCCAACATAATCCCACACTTTCACAACATCTCAGGGTTGCCCGAAAATGAATGGTTTGTTTCTGCTGATCCCGAAGGTTGCAGAGTAGGCTCCGGCGGAGGTACAACTCATATCCTTTCCGATTTATGGCACCTGGAGAATAGTGCTAATTTTGCTGAGTGGCTCAAGGCAGAGAAACGTTCTGTCATTCATGCAGGAGGGAAAAGCAGAAGGCTTCCGGCGTATGCACCCATGGGAAAAAGCTTACTCCCCATGCCGGTATTCAGATGGTCGCGCGGACAGGAACTAAACCAGCGGCTGATTCACCTGCAATACGGTCTGTTTGATGATATCCTGAAAAAAGCACCCGATCACCTCAATACACTAATTGCCAGTGGCGATACCCTTATTTTTGGCGGTGAAACCCTTCCTGAAATCCCGGATGCCGATGTGGTCTGTTTTGGACTGTGGCTCGAACCCGAAAAAGCCACGAATCATGGTGTATTCTTTGCCCGGAATGAATCGCCGCAGCAACTGGAGTTCATGCTGCAAAAGCCTTCTGCCCAAAAAATAAATGAACTGATTAATGATTACTATTTCCTGATGGACATTGGCATCTGGCTGCTAAGTCCCAAAGCAGTTAACCTGCTGATGCAAAAAAGCGGCTGGAACGGAAATAGTTACAAAAACACATTTGCTGAAGATTATGACCTTTACAGCGAATTTGGCACTGCCCTGGGAGCAGCCCCGGCAACTGTTGATGCTGAAATCAGCCAACTATCCGTTGCATTGGTCAACCTCGACGGAGGATCATTCTATCACCTGGGCAATACGTCTGAACTGGTTTCCACCAACTGGGCCATCCAAAACCGGGTAAACGACCAGCGTGAAATCTGGCACAAAAACATCAAACCACATCCTTCTATTTTTGTTCTGAATGCTGATACACATATAAAATGGAACACCACACACAAAAATATCTGGATTGAAAATGCCTGCATACCGGAATCATGGTCGCTGAAAGAAAACCATGCGCTAACAGGAATTCCGGAAAATAACTGGGAATTAAGTCTGCAAAAAGGAAATTGCCTCGACATTGTTCCACTCGACGAAAAAAAACAGGTTATACGCAACTATGGATTTACCGATTCGTTCAGGGGGGAATGGAAAAAAGAGGAAACACAGTTCATGGAAGAATCATTGCTTCAATGGCTTGAAAAAAGAAACCTGACTTCGGTTTTTGAACAAGTTGATGCTGAAACGGATATTCAATTTTTGCCACTTTTCCCGGTTGTTCAGAAAAATGAAACCGACGAAAATTTTATTCATTGGTTGCTGGATAAAGAACCGGAAAATAATGCTGATTTTACACAAAAATGGCTGGAAAGTGAACGCCTCAGCGCCGACGATATCAGCAACAGGTGTAACATTGAACAAACAGAAAAACAACGACTTCATTTTCAGCATGATAACATTCCTGTACTGGCAAAAAACTACAGACACTCGGTTTTTTATCAGTTGGACTTAAATCGTCTGGCAGAGAAATATGTAAACAACGGGATGGAATTGCCGGAAGAAATTCCTGAAGATACCAATGGCTGGCTCCCCATTCACGATCAGATGTTCCGGGCAGCTTACCTGAGAAAAAAAAACCTTGACTGTACGGTTCCTGAAAAAAAAGCTTTTGAATACCTGCAAGCTCAAATTCTGAAGCCATTTCGTGAAAATAAAGTCACCCCCTGTATCAGCCTGCTTCCCGACCAGATTGCATGGGGACGCAGTCCGGTGCGGTTCGACCTGGCCGGTGGCTGGACCGACACTCCGCCCTATTGCATGCTGCACGGAGGGAAGGTGCTGAACATTGCTGCCGAGCTCAATGGTCAGCCACCCTTGCATTGCTACATAAAAGCTACAGATAAACCTGAAATTGTTTTTCGTTCCATTGACCTGGGTGAGCAGGAAACCGCCACCACCTACGATGATCTGAAATCATTTTACAACATCCAGTCTGCATTTTCCATTCCAAAAGCAGCACTTGCACTCGCAGGATTTCTGCCCGAATTTGCCAACCGAAAATATTCTTCATTAATAAAACAACTGGAGGAACTGGGTGGCGGATTGGAAATTTCTATTCTTGCAGCCGTGCCCAAAGGCTCAGGATTGGGAACCAGTTCGATACTGGCAGCAACAGTGCTGGGAACACTCTCGGAGGTATGCCAACTCAACTGGGATAAAATGGAAATCGGTAGCCGCAGCATGGCACTCGAACAGCTACTTACCACAGGAGGGGGCTGGCAGGATCAGTATGGCGGATTGTTTGAGGGCATCAAGTACCTGGAAACAACAGCCGGAAAATCGCAGGTTCCCTCCACCAAATGGGTAACTCCAAATCTGTTTACCGACATACGATTCAAAAACCGGTGGCTGCTTTACTATACGGGAATTACACGAGTGGCAAAAAATATCCTGGCAGAAATTGTAAGGGGCATGTTTCTGAATTCTGCTGAACACCTTTCCGTGCTTGAAGAATTAAAAAAACATGCAGCACAAACCTATGAAACCCTTTTGCAGAAAAATTTTGAAGAACTGGGCCGGCAAATCGATAAAAGCTGGCAGCTCAATCAGCAACTGGATTCCGGAACCAATACACCGGAAATTCAGCAAATCATTGACCGGATAAAACCATGGATGATCGGTCAGAAGCTTCTTGGAGCCGGAGGTGGAGGCTTTATGCTCATCATGGCAAAAGATGAAAAGGCAGCAGAACACATCAAACAGGAGTTGACACAAAATCCGGTAAACCCACGGGGCCGCTTCCTCGATTTCAAAGTATCTGAAACAGGCTTCCAGGTTACCAAAAGCTGAACCCAATCCTCCCTCGTTTAAGAGAACCGAAATAAGTGGTAAGCTGTTTTTCCTTTCCAAATACTGCCAACTGACTTCCTTATCCACCAAAATAAAATGAACGTGGAATTACTTCTTTTTGTGAGGCTTTGTTGACAATTCGCATTATGAATAAAAAGTCACCTTTTTCTCCCGACAGGAATCACATGCACCACCGGCTGCTCGAACTTTTTCCCAACCACCTTGCTGTTACGGGTATAATTGTAATGGCAAACATGATTTTTATTGGCATAACAATTTCATTGGGATACCTTAACATGAATGTAATACCAATTGTTTTTCAAACTAAGCCTTAAACGAAGGTTGAAATTTACAATGGTCAATGCCGATAGACAATTGAAAAGCCTTAAAGAGTGAAACGAATTTAAGGCTCAAATCAATTGCTAATCGGTATAACAGTTCATTTTACGCTAACTTTCTTTTTGGGTGTCGTTCTTTCCTTTGTGCCTTCACTACTTGTTAAACAGAAATACAGTAAAATTAAATCCGTACAATCCTACTCGTTTGCCAGAAAATAAATACCTGCCCCAAACTAATCTTCTTAATTTTAATCATCTTAAAAGACAGCAATAACCAAGAAATAATTCCGGGAGTTTTCCGTTCTTTTTGATTTAAAAGGATACTTTATTACATTCGGCCAAATTTGATTAAAAAGATGAGTAGAAAATTTTTTGCACTGTTTTTATTGATCGCCCTACTGATTCCCGGATTTGTTCTGGCACAGCAAACACCCAATTTCCGGCAGGAAAAACCAAAAGTTGTCATCGGAATTGTGGTGGAGAATATGCGGCCCGATTACATTCAGCGGTACTGGGAAAAGTTCGGGGCAAACGGTTTTAAAAAACTGTACAACAATGGTGCTGTTTGCAACAATATTAAAATTACACAACACACACAAAGTTATGCCAGCGGAACAGCTACACTCTTTACCGGCGTAAATCCTTCCATTCACGGAATTGTGAATAAAACCTGGTACGACAGGCTGAAAAGCAAGGAAGTGGAGTGCACCGAAGACGACTACTATTTTACCGTGGGCGGCGATTCGGAACAGGGAAATGCTTCGCCCGTTAAACTGCTCTCGCACACCATTACCGATAACCTCAAAATTTCCACCAGCGGGAAAGCACATATTTACAGTGCAGCCATGAACCGCGAAACAGCAATCTTTTCAGGGGGGCACGCTGCCGACGGAGCTTACTGGTACGATTCGGAATCGGGGCGGATTGTTTCGAGTTCCTTTTATCTGAATACTTTTCCTGAATGGGTGCGCCAATTCAACGGCGAAAACTACCCGGAGATGTACAGTTACCGCAATTGGGTAGCATTTATGCCACTTACAAATTATACCGAAAGTGTAGAAGACGATTACATTCTTGAAAAAGGTTATTTTGATAAATGGAACACCTTCCCGCACACCATTGGGAAATATTCACGAAGGGCGGAAAACCTGCGTCCGGTAAAAACCACACCGTATGCAAATTTAATCATGAGAGATTTTGCCATCCGGTTGCTTGAAAATGAACCGGTGGGAGAAGACGATATTACCGACTTTTTTACCGTTACCTTTTCCTCGATGGATTATGAAAACGGAAACTTCGGTCCGGCTTCGCTCGAAATGCAGGACACCTACTTATACATGGATCAGTACATTGGAGATGTAATAAGTTTTGCTGAAAATAAGTTCGGAAAAGAAAATGTACTTTTTTTCCTGACTGCAAATACTTCGGCATCGTACCCGGTGGAATACCTTCAGGAAGAGTTCAACCTGCCTGTAGATTATTTTTCGCCTGAAAATGCCATTGCATTGCTCACCTCCTACCTCAATATTACATACGGACAACAAAACTGGATTGAACACTACTCCGATTTGCAGGTTTATCTGAATCACGATTTGGCCAAACAACACAAAATCGATTTAAATGAAATGCGCAGCGAAGCTTCCAACTTCATCAACCAGTTTGCCGGCGTACAGGTTTCGTTGCCGGCGCATCAACTGGAACAGGGAAGTTCGTCAAACGGCCTCTTATCATTGATTTATAAATCGTATGCAAAAAACCGCTCAGGCGACTTTCTTTACCTTTTGAAAGAAGGCTGGCAACCTTCCTATAAATATAGAAAGGTGAATTATACCGACCAGTCGCATATTCCACTGATTTTTTACGGAGCAGGAATTACACCCCGCCATATCAACAAGCAGTTCAATGCGGTGGATTTTGTTCCTACGCTGGCCAATATAATCGGAATTCCGGTGCCTGATAAGAGCCAGGGAGATGTAATACAGGAATTAGCGGAATAATTCAGAGCAGCTATTTGTTCGGGCCTGCATTCTCCTGAAGAATTTCTTCCTTCCCCGAAAGCACTTTCCCGTCTGCAAGCTCCGGTTGTTTGTAACTACTGGGTTTCAGGCGAACAGTAATAATGGTATCGCTTTTCAATTCAAATTTCGTGGAAAAGTGTTCAAAACCATGACTGGATATTTTCAAATGCTGTTTCCCGGGCTTTAACAAAAGTTTATAATACCCTTCGTTGTTGGAAATGGTCCCGATTCCGGATTCGTTTTCATAAACCGATACGCTTTCGAGTACTTGATCGGAAACAAAATTTTTAACGTAACCGGAGACCGATAACAGTTGGGCCTGCCCGTGTTCGGGAACAACCAAAATCCCAAGTAAAATAAGAAAGTTTAAAATTGTTTTCATGGCAAAACTACATTGGATTGTTTAAAAAATCATGGCTTTAAATGAATGACAACCAATCCTGGCTGAAGGTTGCGTGCCATTAAAAAAATAAATTGTTTTCCTTTTTTCCTGATTACAAAAACCGGTGCATTTTTTAAAAATTCCATGCAATTGCGATAATTTAAAATTAATCTAAGTTCAGGCTTCAAAAGTATGTTGAACAACAGACATGTTACGCAACAATATTGTAGCTTTTTTTTTACCAAGTGTTTACTTTTATACCATTAAAAGAAAAATTTCTTTATTTGGTTTTAAAAATAAATGCGGGAATTTAAATCCCGAAAAATATCAACTAATTCAGAAAATCTGATTTTATAAATTATTATGCTTATGGATCCTGTTCAATCATTAATTAAAGATCTTGCCGACAAATACGGAAGGACAAGAGAAAGCCTGCTGCCGGTAATGCAAGAAGTAATTCGCCAGAGAAAATATCTTTCGGAATACTCCATGGTGGAAATTGCACGTGAAATGGAAATTCCGGCTTCGGATGTTTTTGGCACTGCAACCTTCTACTCTTTTCTCGAAACCCAGCCTGCCGGCAAATTTATCATCAGGGTTTGCAAAACAATCACCTGTTCCATGAAAGGTAAAAACCAGATTCTTTTTGCCATTCAGGATATGCTGAAAATTAAAGTGGGAGAAACAACTCCCGACACCCGGTTTACCCTGCTCGAAACCAACTGCCTGGGATGGTGTCACAAAGCTCCGGCCATGTTAATTAACGACGAGGTTTACACCGATCTCACCCCGGAAATGATAAGGGAAATACTCTCGGGTTACATTAAAAAAGATATTTAATCAAAAATCAGAAAATTATGGCATACTCATATCAATTAAAAAGAGTGGATTTTATTTTCAGGAATGAAAATGACTGGGAAAAAGTTTTGTCCACTACTATAAAAAAGAAGCCCGAAGACATTATCAACGAATTGATCAGTTCTGAACTGAAAGGACGCGGAGGAGCCGGTTTTCCTACCGGACTGAAATGGAAGCTAACCTCAGAGGAAAAAGCCAAACAAAAATTTGTTATCTGCAACGCCGATGAGGGCGAGCCCGGAACTTTCAAAGACCGTGAAATCCTGTCGCGCGTACCCTACAAAGTACTCACGGCAATGGCAGTTTGCGGGTATGTTACCGGCGCTAAAACCGGATACATCTACCTCAGGGGCGAATACAAATTTCTGGAAGAAGAATTGTACAAAGCCATTGACGAATTTGAATACTACTGTAAAGAAATAGACCTCGATTTCAACATCAAAATTTTCATGGGCAGCGGTGCCTATATTTGCGGCGAGGAAACCGCACTGATGGAGTCGATGGAAGGACGCCGCGGCGAGCCGCGCAACAAACCTCCTTTCCCCACCCAGCAAGGTTATATGAATGCTCCCACGGTAATAAACAACGTGGAAACGCTTGTACATACCTATACTATTTTTAAATACGGCGCCAAAAAATTCTATGATTTGGGGGTTCAGTATTCGCGCGGAACTAAATTGTTTTCAGTTTCGGGAGACACTCCCAAACCGGGGATTTATGAGCTGGAGCTCGGTATGAGTTTGCAGGATTTTGTGTATGAGTTTGGCGACGGCGATACAAAAGCGGTACAGGTTGGCGGCGCATCCGGTTTTCTGGTGCCCCGTAAAAAATTCAGTGATACTGCTATCGGTTACCAGGGAAAACTCACCGGCATTTCACTGCCAACCGGAGGTTCGATGATGCTTTTTAACAGTTCGCGTTCCATGTTTAACGTACTCGACAATTACCTCGAGTTTTTCAGGGAAGAATCGTGCGGACAGTGCACTCCCTGCCGGGTAGGCTGTCAGCAGTTACTGCTTGGAATCAAGGCGGTAAAACGTGGCGAAAAACCCGCCTCATACCTCGAAAAACTTTTAAGGCTGACAGAAACCATGCAGTACACCGCAAAATGCGGACTGGGTCAATCTGTTGCAAATTCTTTCTCTTCCATTGTCGAGAATTTCAGAGAAGAGATGATCTATTAAATTCTAAATGAGAAAAACCATGTCAAAAAAAATAAATTTATCGATAAACGGGTTTCCCGTAGAAATTGAAAAAGGAAAAACAATTCTTGAAGCGGCCGGCACACAGGGAATTTCAATACCGACACTCTGCTACCATAAAGACCTGTGTGTGGCAGGAAACTGCCGGGTGTGTGTGGTTGAGGTTGCAGGTCAGAAAAGACTTTCTGCAGCATGCGCCACTCCCTGCGAAGAGGGAATGGAAATTTTGACCAACACCCTGAAAGTACGCAATTCGCGGAAACACATCATTGAATTGTTGCTGGCTGAACACAATGCCGACTGCACCAAATGTTACCGGAACGGAAACTGCGAACTGCAGGAACTGGCATCGGAATATAAAATTATGACCCAGGACTTCCTCGAACTGGCCCACTTGAAAAATTACTCCATCGACATGTTTTCGCCGTCGATTATGAAAGACGACAGCAAATGTATCCGCTGCCAGCGATGTGTGCGCACCTGTGCCGAACTTCAGGGAGTGAACGCCCTGACAGTGGCCTACAAAGGCGACCACATGAAGATATCCACCTTCTTCGAAAAACCAATGAACGATGTGGTTTGTACCAATTGCGGACAATGTGTGAACCACTGCCCTACCGGCGCACTGGTCGAAAAAAATTACATCGAACAGGTGTGGGAAGCCATTGCCGATCCAAAGAAACATGTAGTGGTTCAAACTGCTCCGGCAGTGCGCATCGGACTGGGCGAAGAACTGGGGCTAAAAGCCGGGGAAAGGGTTACCGGAAAAATGGTTGCTGCCCTGAAACGCTTGGGTTTCGACTCGGTACTCGATACCGATTTCACAGCAGACCTTACCATTATGGAAGAAGGAACCGAACTACTTACACGTCTGAAAAAAGTGCTGGTTGACAAAGACGAAAACGTGAAACTCCCGATGGCTACATCCTGTTCACCGGGTTGGATCAAATACATCGAGCACATGTATCCGGAATACCTCGATAACTTATCGACCTGTAAATCGCCGCAGCAAATGTTTGGTGCGCTGGCAAAAACATATTATGCAAAAGCGCGGAACATTGAGCCTGAAAACATTGTTTCGGTTTCAATTATGCCGTGTACAGCCAAAAAATTTGAAGCCAGCCGTCCTGAAATGCACGACAGCGGCTACCGCGATGTAGACTATGTATTAACTACCCGCGAATTGGCCATTTTAATTAAACAGGCAGGCCTCGATTTCGAAAAACTCGAACCGGCCAAATACGATCGCCTGATGGGAGAATCAAGCGGGGCAGGTGTAATTTTCGGTGCTACCGGAGGCGTAATGGAAGCCGCATTGCGTACTGCCTACGAACTGGTTACCGGTCGCGAAGTTCCGTTTGAAAACCTGAACATTACTGCGGTAAGGGGACTGGAAGGTGTAAGAAAAGCTACCATCAAAATTGAGAATCCCCTTGAAGAGTGGGCATTCCTCGATGGTGTGGAATTAAAATGCGCTGTGGCTCACGGATTGGTCAATGCCAAAAAAGTGATGGAATCAGTAAAATCGGGCAAAGCCGACTTCCATTTTGTGGAAGTGATGGCCTGTCCGGGAGGTTGCCTCGGAGGTGGCGGACAACCAATTCCGACAAATCCGGAAATTCGCCAAAAACGGACAGAGGCAATTTATGCCGAAGATTCCGACCTGCCAATTCGCAAATCGCATGAAAATCCGGAAATTCAAAAAATTTACAAGGACTTCCTGATTGAGCCGCTTGGTGAAAAGTCGCACCATCTGCTGCATACAAAGTATACAAAAAGACAACATTACTAATAATTAAAAAAATCCGGCGCTTTTTAAACGCCGGATTTTCTATTTTATCAAGTCAGACAAACCAACCAAACATCCATCCCAAATCAAAAAACTTTTCCCAATCTGAGACAACATTTTTCAACTAATAAATTTTAAAAAACTGATTTACTGCAACATAAATTTCAGGATCAATTCTTGATAATTGTGGCATGTAGTTCAGTTAAAAATTTTAGGGAAGATAAATTACATAGATGCAATTTCATCTATCTGGTTTTAAAAAGGGCATTTGCACAATGGGATTCAAAGTTTTTTGGGTCCCATTTTTTTTTGCACCATTCAAGCTGAAAAATATTTTGTTATATTCGGGCCAAATTCAATTGAATGAACAAACAAGCATCACTGATTATTCTGCTGGTTTCATTTGTTCTTGCGGCTGCCGGCCAGGAAAGATACCTGGAGCCCATAACCAGCGATATTGTTGTGGAAACCCACACCTACATTTCAAAAGACGGGCAAAACCTTGATTTGGATGTTTATTATCCGGCCCGTGATGTTGAAACAGAAAGACCACTTATTTTGTATGTTCACGGCGGAGGATTCCAGGGTGGTGAAAGAAACAGCAAAGGAAATGTTAAATTCTGCACCCGTTTTGCCAGTCTGGGATATGTTGCAGCCTCCATTTCCTATCGTTTAACGCGAAAAGACAAAGAAGGTGGTTTTGGCTGCCAGTGTCCGGCCAATGAAAAGATGAATACATTTTATGCGGCAATTGAAGATTTACAGGATGCCACATTCTACCTGATTGAAAACAGGATGGAACTGGGCATTGATCCGCAGCAGATAATTCTGGCCGGGAGCAGTGCCGGCGCCGAAGCAGCATTAATTGCGGCGTATGAACCGCCTTATTGTTACGGTCTCGATTCCGGACCGGTAGATTATGCAGGTGTAATCAGCCTTGCAGGGGCAATCCCCGACACTTCAAAAATTTATGATGAATCCGCAGTGCCATCGTTGCTTTTTCATGGAACCGACGACAACCTCGTGCCTTACGCCACGGCACCTCATCATTATTGTGATGAAGATGACCCCGGATACCTGATTTTGCATGGTTCGTATACCATCGCCCAAAAACTCGGCCAGTTGGATGTTCCTTACTGGCTGCATACCAGTTGCGGTGCTGCACATGAAATCGCCTCTAAACCCAAAGATGAATATTTTGATGTAATGGTGGATTTTTGTTATAATTTTGTGCTCAACAATGTTGCCGAAAGCAGGCATACGGTTATTGAAGGAAAAAAACAAAATCCGGATTACGAAACATTTAATTTTTGCGAAAAATGAACAAAATTGCATGCCTTATTTTATTTTTAATTCCTTTCTCATTATTTTCACAGGAAATGAATGTTATCAGTTTTAACATACGTTTCAATACACCCAACGACGGCGAAAACGCATGGCCCAACCGGGTTGAAATGGCTACCGGCCTGCTGCGTTTCCACGATGCCGGTATTTTCGGACTGCAGGAAGCATTACTCGGTCAGATTAAAGATGTTGAAAATGAATTGCCCGGCTACGAATGGTTCGGAGTGGGCCGCGACGACGGCAAAAAGGCCGGTGAATTCTCACCTGTATTTTATAATACATCGAAATTCGAATTGCTAAATCATGGCACATTCTGGCTTTCAGAAACACCCGAAGAACCGAGTACCGGTTGGGATGCAGCACTGAACAGGATTGTTACCTGGGGGATTTTTAAATCAAAAGAAACAGAAAAGGAATTCATGGTTTTCAATACCCACTTCGATCACGTGGGAGTGGAAGCCCGGAAAAATTCAGCCACTCTGATTCGAAAAAAAATTGAGGAAATGGTACCTGCCGGCACACCGGTAATTTTAACCGGCGACTTTAACCTCACTCCCGACCAAAAACCGATTGAAATGCTCAAAGAATATTTAAACGACAGCCGCGACGCAACACAAGAGCCGCCCTACGGACCAGTGGGAACATTCAATGGATTTAATCTCGATTCAGATTTAGACCGCCGCATCGATTATATTTTTGTAAGCGGGAATGTAAAAGTTTTAAAATATGCAGCCTTAAGCGATATTAAAGACAAACGCTTTCCTTCGGACCACCTGCCGGTTTTTGCAAAAATTCAACTGAAATAAAACAGATTTCCAATTTCCTTATTATTTCCGGGAAGTAAACAAAATCAATGTTTGAAAAAACAGGACAATTCATTATCGACACCGCCAATTTTGTTTGGGGCTATCCTGTTTTGATCCTGTTGCTCGGTGGCGGATTCTGGTTCCTGGTTTATTCGAAACTGGCACCTTTGCTTTATTTGGGGCACGCCGTAAAAATTCTGACCGGGAAATACGACGACCCCGATGAGCCCGGGCAGTTGCGCCACTACCAGGCGCTTTCCACGGCACTTGCCGGAACCGTGGGGATGGGAAATGTGAGTGGCGTGGCAGTGGCCATTACAATGGGTGGACCGGGAGCCATTTTCTGGATGTGGGTTTCGGCATTGCTCGGTATTTCAACCAAATTTTTCACCTGCTCGCTGGCCGTAATGTTCCGCGGAAAAGATTCAGCGGGAGAAATACAGGGCGGCCCCATGTATTTCATCACCGAAGGACTCGGAAAAAACTGGCGGCCAATGGCGGTATTTTTTTCGGTGGTGGGAATGATTGGCGTCTCTCCCCTATTTCAGGCCAACCAGCTTACCCAAATGATTCGCGACAGCATTCTTGTACCCAATAACATTGGCAGCGGCGGATTCGAATCCAACTTAATCACCGGCATCGTCATCTCCGTTATTGTGGGAATTGTAGTGATTGGCGGAATAAAAAGAATCGGGAGCGTCACCGGCAGATTGGTACCCTTTATGGTAGTGGTGTATGTCATCACTGTTTTATTCATCATTTTCGCAAACACCGAACTGATAATTCCTGCATTTAAAACCATTTTCCGCGATGCATTTACCGGAAATGCCGTGCTGGGCGGTTCACTCGGAGCCATCATAATAACAGGCGTTCGCCGGGCTGCTTTCTCCAACGAAGCCGGGCTCGGAACTGCGCCCATGGCACACGGAGCAGCCAAAACCAGCGAGCCGATTCGCGAAGGGCTCGTGGCCATGCTCGGCCCGATTATCGACACCCTGATTATTTGCACAATGACAGCACTGGCCATCATTATTACCGATACCTGGATTGATAGTTCGGCCGACGGAATTACACTCACTGCCCATGCATTCGAGGCCGTAATACCGGTATACGGGAAATACATTTTAACCATTGCAGTCACTTTCTTCGCCATGTCAACGCTTTTTGCGTTTCCTTATTACGGAGCCAAGTGCCTCGGATTTATTGCGGGCGCCAAGTACCAGCACATTTATAACTACATTTTTGTTGTGGCAATTATCATTGGCGCGGTTTCACAACTAAACGTCATAATCGGTTTGGTAGATATCGCTTTTGCACTGATGGCTTTCCCGACAGTTATTTCAGCGCTGCTGCTTTCACCGCATGTCAGGCGGGCAGCCCGCAAATATTTCAATAATCTGAAACAGGAAAAACGTTCAAAATGTATAAATTAGGAAATAGGTAAGAATGTTCTTCTTCTGGTCACCATGTTTCAATATGAATGACAAATATTATCCAAATTACAATTTAATCGTTCAAACACCTTCAAACTGAAAGAATAAAACTTTTATCACCTCAAAATCGCTTAATGTTAATTTTATATTGATAACTTAACCAGCAGACAATTATTGATCCTGCAATAAATTAATGATATTTGCTCTATACTTGAAATTCATTCTTAAAAATAAAAAGCCAATGTTTAAGATTCAAACGTTAAATAAAATCGATACTGACGGCCTTGATTTACTTTCGCACGATAAATACGAAATAGCGAGTGAAATTCCGCAACCGGATGCCATTGTACTGCGCAGCTTTAAAATGCACAACATGGAACTGCCGCAATCGCTGAAAGCAGTGGCAAGAGCAGGTGCCGGCGTCAATAATATTCCAATTAACAGATGCACCGAAAAAGGGATTGTGGTTTTTAACACACCAGGCGCAAATGCAAATGGTGTAAAAGAACTGGTTATTGCCGGTTTGCTGCTGTCATCGAGAGACATTACCGATGCAGTGGCCTGGGGAAAAACACTGATTGGCAAAGGTGACGAGGTACAGGCACTGATAGAGTCGGGTAAAAAGAACTTTGCCGGACAGGAAATCATGGGCAAAACGCTTGCTGTTATCGGGCTGGGCGCCATCGGGGTTTTGGTTGCCAATGCAGCAGAGGCCCTGGGAATGAATGTAATTGGTTACGATCCCTACATGAATGTGAAACAGGCGCTAAAACTGAGCAACCATGTAAAATGGGTCGACGGAATTCAGGCCCTGCTATCAGAGGCAGATTATGTGACCGTAAATATTCCGCTTACTCCGGAAACCAGGAACTATATCAATAAAGAAAAGTTTAACATGATGAAAGATAATGTTCGCTTGCTAAACTTTGCCCGTGGCGGCCTGGTAGATCTCGTGGATTTAAAAGCGGCCATCGACTCAGGCAAAGTGGCCCGTTATGTGACCGATTTCCCCACCGAAGAAACCCTGAAAATGGACAAGGTGATTGCCATTCCGCATCTCGGGGCTTCAACAAAAGAATCGGAAACCAACTGCGCAATTATGGCGGTGAACCAGGTGAAAGATTACCTCGAAGACGGCAACATTAAAAACTCGGTAAATTTTCCTGAAGCACTTCTGGAACGCAATGGCGGTTCCAGAATTCTTATTGCCAATAAAAACATCCCGAATATGGTAAGCCAGATTTCGAGTGTTCTGGCCACCGAAAACCTGAACATCGACAACATGCTGAATAAAAAACACGACAACATTGCCTACAATATTATCGATGTTACCCAGGCCAAAATCGATGAAAAAGTGGCTGGCAAACTAAAGGAAATCGAAGGTGTATTTATGGTTCGTTTAATCCAGGAATAAATTTACTTTCAATATGAACGAGAGGAGCTCACGGGTTCCTCTTTTTTTGTTATTTTTGAACCTCCTGAACAAAACGGAAAAAACAGATATTAAAAAATAAAATCATGAGTAAACGAATCGAAACCAGGGCAGCAGACAATATTCGCATCCTTTCTGCCGCAATGGTTGAAAAAGCTAAATCGGGTCACCCGGGCGGAGCCATGGGGGGCGCTGACTTTATTCACATTCTTTTTTCTGAATTCTTGAATTACGACCCGTCGGATATGGCGTGGAATCACCGTGACCGGTTCTTTCTCGATCCGGGACACATGTCGCCCATGCTTTATTCGGTGCTTGCAATGGCCGGAACCTATTCGATGGAAGACCTGTCGAATTTCCGCCAGTGGGGAAGCGTAACACCCGGCCACCCGGAAAAAGATGTGGCACGGGGAGTTGAAAACACTTCGGGCCCACTGGGCCAGGGGCACACCATGGCAGTTGGCGCAGCCATTGCCGAGCGTTTTCTGAACAGCCGTTTTGGCGACTGGATGTCGCACAAAATTTACACCTTCATTTCCGACGGCGGAATCCAGGAAGAAGTTTCGCAGGGAGCCGGCCGGATTGCAGGCTACCTCGGATTGGGAAACCTGATTATGTTTTACGATTCGAATGACATACAGCTTTCAACCAAAACAGAACTGGTAACAAGCGAAGACACGGCAAAAAAATACGAAGCATGGGGCTGGAATGTAATAGAAATCGATGGAAACGACATCGACCAAATCAGGGGAGCCCTGAAAAATGCCAACGCCGAAGATTGCAAACCTACCCTGATTATTGGAAAAACCGTAATGGGAAAAGGTGCAGTAACCGAGGAAGACGAAAAATTTGAAAGCCAGACTTCCACCCACGGAATGCCGCTGACAAATGCCGGTGCATCATTCGAAAAAACCATCAAAAACCTGGGTGGCGATCCTGAAAATCCATTTCAGATTTTTGACGATGTACAGAAAGTGTATAAAAAACGAAAAGAAGAACTGATAAAAGCCGCTGCCGAGAAAAAAGCGACTCAGGCTAAATGGGAAAGCGAAAACCCGGAACTGGCTGCAAAACTCAAAACATTCTTCTCTGACGAAGCGCCCGATTTCGATTTTTCGGAAATAGTGCAAAAAGAAAACGTAGCCACACGCGGTGCTTCGGGCGCTACACTGGCTGCCATGGCCGGAAAAGTAGAGAATTTAATCGTAGCTTCGGCCGACCTTTCCAACTCCGACAAAACCGACGGAT
>CAYUBV010000032.1:0-16883 GCA_964443035.1 uncultured Tangfeifania sp. | reverse complement strand
TCCCTAAAGAGAAGTTTTTGTTAAAATTGTACCAAAGCTGCGGTTCAGAAAGAAATCTGAAATCAGTTCCCCAAAACATCTCTTCTTTCCAGAAATCGGCAAAACCGGCAAAGGTTAATTTGTTTTCCAGCATTTGAATGGTCCAGACCCCGGTTAGCTGGAAAGATGCATCTTCTTTTCCCTGTATGTATTTGTAATTGGTTTGAAACGTAAAAATTTTTGAAAAATCGGCAGATGCCCAGGTGCGCTCAAGACCCGCAATCCATACGTTTTCAATTGGGAAGTATTCATTATCAGTTAAAGCAAATACTCCACCATTGTATTCAACTCTCGGCATAATTTTTTGGGTTTCATTCCATTTAAAAGCCCGTGCAATTTCCCAGTAGGCCAGCGAAATTCCGTTATCGACACCACGTGTTTCGGCACTGTAATCCATGTCGATAAAGAAGAACGTACTACCCCAACTGTCGGGTTTGAACATTTCAACTGTTGTTGTGAAAAACTTTCTGTCTTCTCCCAAATCGTAATGCAACTGAATGTTTTGTGCATTTGTGGTAAACACTGTCGCTGCAAAAGCGAGAACAAGTAAAATTCTTTTCATTTTGAATACGGTTAGATTTTAAATGCCGCAAAAATAAATAAAATCTTCATTTATAAAACCATATAAATACCCATGGGTATTTTATTTGGCTGCTTTTTTCTTTTCAGAAATTGTCTGTTAAATGGCTAAAAAAAAAGAAACCCCGGCAAAAGGACTGGCCGGGGCTATTTTTTCATCGGGAAGATAAAAAAAATATGGGTCATCTATAAATAGATTCGGTAAATGTACAAAAGGTAACCCCATTTTCAAAACTTTTTTTAAAAATCATGCAGTGCTTCGTTCAAAAATACATTCACTCTATGCAATTCTCTGAAAGCATTTATGGCATATTCGATGTATTTTTCGCTGAGCAGCAGGTCTTTATCAACCGGGGATGAGAATGCATACGATTTGTAACGAAGCAAATCGATGTATTTATGATTTTTTTCAATTCCGCGGGGTGCTGTTTTTAATTTGTGGTCCATCATTTCGGGGAAGAAGGCTCTAAAATCCGGATCGTTAATAATTGTTAGAAATTCTTCCGGGTGTTCTTCGATGTGATTTCGTATGGCTTTTAGCGGACCGGCTTGCGGCATGTAAATTCCGCCGCCAATAAAACTCCCGGCAGGTTCGATGTGGAAATAATAACCGGCATTTTCACTTTTCCGGCCCCTTTTGGCAATAAAGCTGCCAAAATTTGTTTTGTAGGGGCGCTTGTCTTTTGAAAACCTGACGTCCCTGAAAATCCGGAACATGCAATCTTTCGGACTCATGGGCGGAATTTCCGGGTCGAATTTTCGTATTTCGTTGATAAAAATATCTGTAAGAAAAAGAATTTTCTCACGGCTTTCTTCGTATCTCTTGCGGTTTTCGTTGAACCACTCGCGGTTATTGTTTTCAGAAAGTTCCTGAAGAAACTGAAGTACTTGTTCCATTCTTTCGTATAATTTGCGTTACTTTTATGGCAAAGTAAGCATTTTAAAAAACATTTGTTACATGGAAAAGTTTGCCCTGATTGTTGCCGGAGGTAGTGGAACACGGATGAAAGGAAAATTGCCCAAACAGTTCCTGGAACTCAACGGGAAGCCTGTACTCATGCATACTTTCGAAGCTTTTTTAAAGTATGATTCCAAAATTAATTTTGTGCTGGTTTTGCCTGAAGTTCATGTTATAAACTGGAAAAAATTGTGCCTGAAATACGATTTTAATATTAAACATTCCGTGGTTTCCGGCGGTGAAACCCGTTTTCAGTCCGTTAAAAATGGTCTTTCAGAAATTGATGAAGACGGAATTGTGTTTATTCACGATGGTGTACGGCCATTGGTTTCCGTTCAAACACTTGAAAACTGCGGCAAAACAGCCATTGAAAAAGGTAATGCACTGCCTGTGATTTCCCCTTCCGAATCGGTTCGGGAACTTTTAAACGGAGACAGTCGCTCAGTGAATCGGAGCCGCTTCTTTCTGGTACAAACACCGCAAACTTTTAAAATTTCAGTTATTAAGGAAGCTTACGAACAGGATTATCGGGAAGAATTTACCGATGATGCTTCTGTGCTCGAAAATACCGGACGGAAAATTCATCTGGTTGAAGGAAACCGGAGCAATATTAAAATTACATACCCTGAAGATCTGCTGATTGCCAGTGTTTTTTGTGAAAAAATTTAAGTTAGTCCTTTTTCTTTTTTTACCGGCAATCATATTTTATTACTTTCTTTTTTTCGCTTTTCACAACCTGATATTCTCTATTCGGGGAGGATTGTACAATCATTTACCGATTCTTTGTGTGGAAACTTTTTTGCAACAAATAGTTTTGTCTACAGGTAACAGAAAAACTATTTCTTCAGCTTTTAAACAATTTACTTTTTAGTATGTTTCATGTTTTTCAGTCAATAAACTATTGATACCTAAAAAGTTTCCTTCGTTTCGGAATAATTATTTTTTTGCAAAGCCATGAAAGAACGAAAAGATTATATTTTAAAAAATGTTGGCCGGTTATACCTGAAACACGGAATTCGAGCTATTACAATGGACATGGTGGCTGCCGAATTTGGAATTTCCAAAAAAACACTTTATCAGTTTTTTAAAGATAAAAAAGATCTGATTGACCAGGTTATCAATTATTACCTCGACCGCTCGGTTTTGGATCAAAGTATGGAATGCCCCGGTAATGCCATCGACCGTATTTTAAACATGCGAAAACACCTTTCGCAGTTGATGAAACAGTTTAATAACAACCTTGAATTTGATTTAAAAAAATCATATCCCGGGTTATATGAAAAAGTTCACGAGCTTAAACGGAAAAGTATATTTGAGCACACAGTTAAAAACATCAGTGATGGCATTGAAAGCGGGCTTTTTCGGGCTGAACTTGATACGGAGTTCATTGCAAAATTGCAGGTAGGAAGAATGCTTTATACAATGAATCCAGACAATGAAATTTTTGACATTTCAGAAACAACTTCACCTGTTTATTTCGATAAAGTAATTGATTACCACATGCATGCCATTTGCACCGAAAAAGGATTGGAGTATTATAAAAAACGATTAAACAATATTCAGAATGAAGAAAACAATTAAACAACAACTTTGGCTGCTTACACTGTTGTTTTTAAGTGTTGGTTTGTCGGCGCAAAACGAGCCGGTTGCTTTCACCCTTGAGGAAGCGCAGCAGTATGCCATGGGAAATTCCTATGTCCTGCAAAATTCGCAACGCGATATCAGGGCTGCACAAAAAAAGGTGTGGGAAACCATTACAATCGGGCTGCCACAGGTTTCAGGTTCGGCTAACTACAACATGAACCTCGATTTGCCGGTTTCGCTGATTCCTGCTGAATTTTTTGGCGGAGAACCCGGTGAATACCAGGCGGTAAAGTTTGGGCAGGATTACAACTCCGATTTTGGGTTTACCGTTTCGCAGCTCATTTTCGACGGATCGTACATTGTGGGTGTGGGGTCGTCAAAAATTTACCTTAATCTGGCAAAAGAGGCGCTCGAAAAAAGTGAAATTAACATTCGTGATGCTGTAGCACAGGCCTATTATATGGTTCTGGTGGGCAATCAAAACCTTGAGGTAATGAAAGAAAACCTGGAAAACACCCGGAAACTTTACGAAGAAACAAAAGCTTATTTCGATAATGGATTTCGTGAGGAGATGGATGTCGACCAGATGCGGATAATGGTGAAAAATGCCGAAAATGAAGTGCTAAAGGCAGAGCGCGAAATTAAAATCGCCAGGGTGGTTTTGAAGTACGCAATGGGTTACGAAATGGTACAGGAAATAGAACTTTCCGATTCGCTCGATGATTTTCTGAATCCTTTGGTTGATGAACTGCAGCCACGTAGTTTTGACATTTCAAATCATATCGACTACCGGATGACAGTAACTAATTTCCAGGTTTCGGAAAAAATGCTGAGACTTGAAAAGGTTGCTTTTCTGCCGCGGCTGAGCGCTTTTTACAATTATTCCAAAACGGCCTACGGAAACAATGCCAACCTTTTTAAGTCTTCTGAATCATGGTATCCATCTTCGATGATTGGGTTTCAGCTTTCGGTTCCGATTTTTAACTCCGGCAAAAAAGTGTTTGAGGTTCAGCAGGCACAAATTGAACTGGAGAAAGCCGAAACCGATCAAAAACTTGCAGAAACCACACTTCAGAAAGATTTTCTTACAGCAGTGGCTGAAATGGAATCGGCTCTTGAAAAGTATGAAAACGATGCAGAAAACCGCGAGCTGGCAGAACGAATTCTCGGGAAATCAACAATTAAATTTAACAACGGAATGATTAGCAGCACAGAGCTATCGCAGCTCGAATCGCAGTACATTCAGACGCACGGCGCATACATTGCCTCCATTATGCAGGTGTTGCAAGCCGATTTGAAACTTAAAAAAGCAATGGGAACATTATAAATCAAATCAGAAACAATTAGAACAGAATACAATGAAAAAGATATTAGTCATATTAGTTGGAGGCCTTTTTATGGCTGCCTGCAGCAGTTCAAACGTAAGCGACGAAGCTGCGAAACGAAAAGAATTGCAGCAATACAAACAAGAGCTAAGCCAACTGGAGCAAAAAATTGAAACGCTTGAAAAAGAACTGGAAGTTAGTAAAACAGAAGAGGCTGTTAAAATTTCAGTGGCAGAGCTCGACACACAGCTATTTGAACATTTTATTGAAGTGACCGGCGAAGTGGAAGCGGCACTCAATTTAAACGTCAGTCCTGAATCTGCCGGAGTTATCCAATCGGTTTACGTTAAAGAAGGACAGCGTGTAAGCAAAGGACTGGTGCTGGGAAAACTGAAAACCGATGCGCTGGAACGTACTCTCGAAGAATTAAAAATTCAGCTCGATTTGGCTGAGACAAATTTTCAGGGACAGAAAAATCTTTGGGATCAGAATATTGGTTCCGAAATGCAATTTCTTCAGGCTAGAACAAATAAAGAAAGCCTGGAAAAACGAATTGACGGCATTAATGCACAGTTGGAAATGTCGGAAATTATTTCGCCTGTAAACGGAGTTGTTGAAATGGTTTACCAGGAAGAGGGCGAAATTGGCAGCCCGCAAACACCGTTTGCCAAAGTACTGAACATCGACAGAGTAAAAATATATGCCGATGTTTCAGAGTCGTATCTTACCAAAGTTGATGAAGGCCAAATGGTAAATATTAAATTTCCTGCAATTAACAGGGAAGCAAAAGCTCCAATCTCACAAATTGGAAATTTCATCGATCCGAACAACCGTACTTTCAGAATCAGGCTCGACATGAGAAACCCGGACAAAATGATTAAACCCAACCTTGTTTCGGTAATTCGGATTCGCGATTATGTTTCAGAGAATGCCATTGTTATACCCTCTCTTTACATAAAAGAAGATTTTAAAGGAGATTATACGTATGTGGTTGAAAATGTGAATGATACAGAGCGGGCCAGAAAAGTATACCTCGAAACCGGGATGACCAACAACAACCGGACTGAAATACTGGACGGTTTGAGTGCAGGCATGAAAATAATTTCTGAAGGTCATACCCAGGTGGCCGATGGAATGCCTGTTACTTATTAGTATGCTTCTTTCATTATTAAAACTGTAAAAAATGGTCAAGTATAAAGAATCTAATAAGGAGCATATTGCACGGAAATTTAAGCCATCGTATGTTGCCTTAAAAAACAAAACCACTGTATTTATTATTACCGGGCTGCTTGTGTTTTTCGGAATATTTTCCTACAAACAAATGCCGCGTGAATTAATGCCCGAGGTTGTTGTTCCCTATATTTTTGTTCAGACAGTATACCCCGGTAATTCGCCGGTTGAAATTGAAAACCTCATTACCCGGCCCATCGAACAGGAACTGAAAGGAATGCAGGGAGTGAAGAAAATATCCTCATCCTCTTACCAGGATGTGAGTACTGTTTTTGTGGAATTCACTACAAATGTTGAAATTCAGCAGGCCCTTCAGGATACAAAAGATAATGTAGACAAAGCAATTTCTGAGCTTCCCGATGATCTGGATTCGGATCCGCTGGTAATGGATATCAATTTTTCGGAATTCCCGATTATGAATGTGAACCTCTCGGGCGAATTCAGCATGCGCGAATTGAAAGAGTATGCCGAAGTGCTCCAGGATGAGTTTGAAAGCCTGCGCGAAATTTCGGAAGTAAACATCCGTGGGGTGGAAGAGCGGGAAATTCAGATCAATGTTGATCCGTATAAACTCGACGCCGTTGGGCTCACATTCGACGATATTGCCCTGGCCATTCAGTTTGAAAACGTAACCATCGGCGCAGGAGAGTTTACAGCAGACGAAACCCGCCGGATTATCCGCACTGTTGCCGACTATGAAAATATTGACCAGATTGCCAATACCATCATTAAAGTAAACATGGGCAAACCGGTTTATATCCGTGATGTGGCCACTGTGGTCGACGGCTACAAAGAACGCAGCACCATTGCCCGCCTCGATAACCAACCGGTTGTAACCCTCTCGGTTACCAAAAAAGCCGGCGAAAATATTCTGGAAGCATCGGAAAAAGTAAAGAGAACCATTGACGAGCAAAAAGAGCAGGGCTACCTGCCGGTGAACCTCGATGTGGTTACAACCGACGATATGTCGTTTTATATCCGCGACGAAATTCAGAACCTCGAGAACAGTATCATTCTGGCAATGCTGCTGGTTGTGTTTGTGCTGTATATGTTTCTTGGGTTCAGAAATGCGTTGTTTTCGGGCCTGGCGATTCCTTTGTCGATGTTTCTTTCCTTTGTAATTCTGCAGCAATCGGGAGTTACGCTTAACAACATGGTGCTCTACTCCCTCATTCTGGCGCTTGGAATGCTGGTGGACAATGCCATTGTGGTGGTCGAAAATGTTTACCGGCTCTACAATTCCGGCTATTCATTGATGTCGGCCACCAAAAAAGGGGTGAGCGAAATTGCCTATCCCATTATTACCTCTACCCTCACAACCCTGGCGGCTTTCTTTCCGTTGCTGCTTTGGGAAGGAATTGTAGGCCAGTTTATGAGTGTGCTGCCAAAAACATTGATTGTGGTGCTTGCATCGTCTCTGTTTGTGGCGTTGATTTTAAATCCCGCGTTTATTTCTTCTTTTATGAAGATTGACGACATTAACAAACGTTTGAACTGGAAACGATCGTTGAAAAGAGCTGGAATTTACACGCTTGTGGCAGCACTGTTTTATGTGGCCGGAATTTATCTCATTGGAAATATTATAATTACAGTTGCTCTTATTGTGGTGCTGAATGTTGCCGTTTTGAGGCCGTTGGCCAGATGGTTTCAAACAAAATTTTTGGTGTGGCTCGAAAATTTTTATACCCGCCAGTTGCGGCATGCACTTACCGGTTACTGGCCCGTAATTTATTTCTCAGGCACCTTTCTGCTGCTCATTTTTTCAGTGGTTTTCTATTTTTCCAGCAATCCGCGGGTAGTGTTTTTTCCGGATACCGAACCGCAGACAATCTATGTTACCATGGAATTGCCACTCGGTACTTCGCTCGACAAAACCGATGAAGTTTCAAGGGAGGTAGAAGAAATTATTAAGGAAACGCTTGAGCCGGTCGATCATATTGTAAAATCGGTAACCACAAATGTGGGAGTTGGCAAAGGCGGAATGTTTGAGAACGATAAGACACCCAATAAATCGCTGACTTCCATATCGTTTCAGGAATACAAATACAGGGAGGGAATCAGCACGGCTAAAGTTATGCAAAAACTTACCGAAAACCTGCACGGTTTTGTTGGGGCAAAAATATTTGTTGAAAAAGAAGAAAACGGTCCCCCTACCGGACCGCCGGTAAACATCGATGTTTCGGGTGATGAATTTGATCAGTTGGTAAAGATTACCGATGATTTTGTTCGGATGATTGAAGAAGATAACATTCCGGGTATCGATGAACTGAAGGTAAACATTAACACCAACCAGCCGGAAATGCTGATTCATGTCGATCGCGAAAAGGCACGTCTCTACGAACTTTCAACTCAGCAAATTGCAATGGCCTTCAGGAATGCGCTTTATGGATATGATGCCGGACATTTTAAGGACGGTGAAGATGAATACGACATATTTATCAGGCTGGAGGACGAATACAGAAATGACGTCTCGACCCTGATGAATCAAAAGCTGGTTGTAGACGGAAGTGAGATTCCGGTTTCGTCAGTGGCCGATTTTGAGTATTCAACTACCTACGATAAAATCAGCCGCATCAATAACAAGCGGACCATTACCATTTCATCCAACGTGGTGGAAGGCTACAATGCCAACCAGATAAATGAACGCATTCGTCAGTTGCTTAACGATTATGAAATGCCCAACGGCTATAACTGGGAATTTACCGGAGAGCAGCAGGAGCAGGATGAAAGCAGTGAATTTTTATTTTTTGCCCTGCTGGTTTCTGTGGCCTTAATTCTGGTAATTTTGGTTACCCAGTTTAATTCGTTAATCAGGCCGCTGATTATTGTGGTGACTGTGCTTTTCAGTACTATCGGGGTATTTCTCGGGCTCGGAATTTTTAACATGGAATTTGTAATAATTATGACAGGCATCGGAATTATTTCGCTGGCCGGAATTGTGGTAAACAACGGGATTGTTTTGGTTGACTACATCGATTTAACCCGTAAACGAAAACGCGAAGAATTGGGATTGCCTGAAAATGCATTTCTCCCGCATGATATTCAGATTGAAGCTTTGGTGCAGGCCGGAAGAACCCGTTTGCGCCCGGTGTTGCTTACAGCAATTACTACCGTGCTTGGATTAGTGCCGCTCGCTGTGGGATTGAACTTTAACTTTTTTACACTTTATACCCAATTCGATCCGCAGATTTCAATCGGCGGCGAAAGTGTCGCATTCTGGGGGCCCATGTCGTGGACCGTTATCTTCGGGCTGACTTTTGCTACTTTCCTCACACTGCTGATTTCACCGGTGATGTACATGCTGACCATCCGGATAAATTACCGGATTAAGAAGTGGACTGGTACATTGCCAAAAGTGGAACAAAAAACAATTGAAGAGGAGAGAAAGAAGGTGGAAGAATAAACCGGAAACCGTCAGATTCCAAAGTCGGTTAAATAAGTATAAACAAAAAGAGGTTGTCTGATGCGCTATATTTTCAGATAACCTCTTTTTACTTTGAATCAAACTTAATCTTCCACAATCCCCTGAATTCATTCAAATCATAACCGGTGGCTTTGTCGTTTGGGTATAATTCCCGGATAGTTTGGTAAGTGGCAGGCTGAATATCCTCGCCCGGAGTTCCGTGGCATTTTAAGCAGGCAGCCATGGCTGTTTTTATGGGTTTGTAATAAACCAGTTTTTTCCCCTGCTTAATCAAAGTATCGGAAGCATTTCCGTTATTCAGACTGGCTGCATAAAAATCCCAGAGTCGTTCTTCTTTTTCATTTTTTAGTGCATTGTCCGGGTTTCGGTTTTTGGCGGAAACCCTCGAAATGGTGCAGTTATTCGCCTTACTCAGGCTGTCAATCAGCGGGGAAGCCTGGATGTTACAAAACTCAATGGCATATTCGGGGCCGCCTTTTTGCATGGCGCTGCTTACGTTTGACAATAAAACACTCTGGGCCTGGCCGGAGATTTCGTTTCCGGTTTCAATGTATTCTGAATAAACTTCCGGCGCTATTTTTTTATTTTGATTTGAGTTACAGGAAATCAGAACTATCAAAATGCCGGCTGACAAAAAGAACAAAACGGTTTTCATAACACTTGAATTTTCAGAATTGAACATTCAAGTTATGAAATTGGATTGAGATTTACAGCTTAATTGAGAAAAATTCAGCTTTTTAAGGTTTCCAGGGCCATTTCACACAATCCTTTATTTCGGGAAAAAGCACGTAATCGGCCTTGCCTTTCATGGCAAGTGTTTTTACATTTAATCCTTTTAACTGTTCCAGCGCTTTGTTCATGGTTTTTCCTGAAACCGAAACATCGTCGACGAGCAAAATACGCTTACCCTCAAGGTTTTCAGCAGGCATATCCAGAACTTTGGGCTCGTTGTAACGGGGGTTGTTTTGTTCGTCGCGGTAATTCAAAACCATCACCCGCAGTTCGGCATTCAAATGAAAAGCTACAATTCCGGCCGGCACAATTCCTCCTGAGCCAATGCCTATTACCAAATCGGATTCAGGCAATTCAACCTGTTTCAGGCGTTCAGATATTTCACGAAAAGAGAGCGGGACCATATTTCATTATTTTTTTTGAAAAGAAATTATTCAGGTTACAAGAATAGTGTAATTCATGGTTTTTTGCAAGAGGTGCCCAGTGCGTATTTCAGCAACTGTTCGGTATTAATTTTCGTAGATAGGAATTTCGAGATAAAATGTGGTGCCTTTTTCCTCTTCTGTTTCGAACCAGATTTTCCCGGAAAAATTTTCAACAATATTTTTTGTGATGGCCAGTCCGAGCCCCATTCCGCTGGTTTTGGTAGTAAAACTGGGGCTGAACAGTTTCTCGCGCAGCCTTGGCGGAATTCCTTCACCGTTGTCGGAAACACTAATTACTGCCATGTGTTCGCGGCGGCTGAGATTTATCTCGATGCGGCCTTTCCGGTCCTCGGGAATTGCCTGAATGCCGTTTTTTACCAGGTTAATAACGGCACGCGAAAGTTGCTCCCGGTCGGCGTTTACTTTCAGATATTCCAGACCGTTTGAATGGAATTCAATTTTTGCCCGGTGGTGCGAATCGAACAAATCAATCACTTTCTGAAGCTGTTCGGCCAGTTTAAATACCTGGTTGCGGGCAGTGGGTATTTTGGCAAAATTGGAAAACTCCGTAGCAATGTTCGACAGGTTTTCAATCTGCTCGATAAGTGTATTGGTTACCCGTTCAATGTATTCGTTGTATTCTTTGCCTTCGCCTTTGGCACGCTGCAGGTGCTGAATGTTCAGTTTCATCGGGGTAAGCGGATTTTTTATTTCATGGGCAATTTGTTTGGCCATTTCGCGCCAGGCCGATTCACGTTCCGAACGTGCCAGCAGTTCGGCACTCACGGCAAGTTCGTCTACTTTTTTATTGTACTCTTTTACCAGGCTGCCAATTTCATCATTCCGGCTGTAATAAATCGGTTCATTTCGTTTTCCCAGTTCCATTTTTTTCAGGTTCTCCTGAATAAGCACCAGCGGCCGTGTAATTTGGTTGGCAATGAAAATAGCTACAATAATACTTGCCAGCAACAGGAAAACATACAAATTAATAAAAGCCACAATAATGGTTGAAAGCTCCTGGCTGTAACGATCCTGCTTGATGAAATAAGGCAGATTTATTACGCCGAGGTATTCTCCGCTGTTGTTTATAATTGGTTTGTAGGCCGATAAATATGATAGCTCGCCAATTTGCTCGGGTTGGAAATAATTTATCTGGAAATTCTCGAAAATTTCGTAATAAGCCTGTGCGTTAATTCGCCGGGAAACCAACCCGCGGTTAAAAATTTCTGATCGGGATGAAGCCAGCAGTTTTCCTTCAGTTCCGTAAATATTAATATCGGTACGGAAAATGTTTGAAAGTTTTGCCAGTTCGCGTTGCAGCCAGTCTATCAAATCGGGCGAAATTTCATCCATATCTTCAAGGCGCATATCTATTTCTTCGGCAATTGAAATCATCTTTTCATTCAAATCGTTCTGATGTTTTTCCTTATATTCCCGCACATTGTACCAAATGGTGGCTGCAGCAACCACCAGTAACGAAACAAAAACAATGGAAATTATGGCGGCCTGAATTCTGAATTTCAAATCGAAATTGATTTGACGTTTGCGGATGGAGCGGTTATTCACAAGAATCATGATTAAAACTGAAAGGAAATAAAAAACAAACAAATAGGGGAATGAAATCAGGTAATCGACTATTGTAAACAGCTCGCGCGAAACAATCACATAATTGTGCTCGCGGGTGTGGTAAATAAGATGCTCCATTCCATTCCACCGGTTATAATCAAATTCCTTGTCGGAAGTTATATACGAATTCACATAAAAATTGTAGTTGTATTCGCCGTGTTTATCAGTGAGTTCGCCGCCGTAATATTTTGCATAATCGTATTTTTTGTAGTTTTCCGGTTTTTCCATCGATTTATCGATAAGCAACTCCGGAAATCCTATTCCTTCGAACAGCAAATCTGAATTCAATTCAATAAAAATTGAAACGCCACTGGCTTCAGATGAGAGCGGATAATGTAAATGACCGGTGTATGAAATCCGCCCGTTCATATTGTCCATAAAATAAAAATTGGTGCCCGGGATTTTTACTCCCTGGGTTAAAATCATGTTGTTAAAAAAATCAAAACAGGGAGCCATTCTGTTTTCCATTTGTATAAAAAGGCTGTCGGCCCCGGTGCATACAAAATAGCGGCGGTCGTATTTCCGGAAATAACTGTTGAAGTAAGTTTGCTCGATGTAATCAACCAGCCCTTCTTCATCCTCAATCAGCAAATCCGGAATTACCGGGTCTACGCTGATTTCATCCTGAATTTCACTTAGAAAAACTTCGGCTGCCGGATCGCGTTCGGCCACAAGGGTTACAGCCATTAATTTTTGTTCTTCGCGTTGTTTTTCGGCAGTAGTCCGGTAAAAAACAACGAGTGAGTAAAGGGCCGCCACCGAAACAAAAATTATGAGGTAGCTGAGTGTAAAATTCTGCAGGTAATTTTTGCTGAAAAGCGATGCCAGCAAAGTTGCGGCTATAAACAGCCCGAGCGCATCGTAAGCAACTATTCCTGCAGAAATAAATTGAATAGTGGCCAAAAACAGCGCTATGAGGAAAACAATTCCTGCCAGTTGTTTGAATGTAAAATCATTCCGGGAGGCTTCAATTATTTTAATGTTGAAATAAAAAACGGACAACAGCAGCATCCCGGCCGAGAAAATTCCAATTACACTTTGTACTGAGATTTCGATAATACGGTTCAGCAAAAAAGAGATGGTGGAATTAAAAATAAGCTCCCGGATGTAAAAATGAATCAGCAGATAAATGCTGCCGGCAAATAAAAGAAGCAGTATGGCAAAGGTTTTTCTCGACAGGTAAGTCCCTTCACGTATTTCCTCTATTTCCAGGTGCTTCCCAAAGTTGTACATCCAGAAAAGAAAAAAGAGGCACAACAGAAAATAATCGCCCAGAGAGGGCAGCCAGCTATTGAGCGCAAACACTGAAGGGCTGAAAAAATCGAGGTGAAAAAATACTTTGGGAATCTCGAATATGAGATGCAGCCAGTAAATTAGAAACAATGCAATGGCCAGGCTGAATAGCTTGACAAAAAACGATGCTTTCGATTCTATAAACTCACGCCTGAAATATACCAGCAAAATCAGCAACCCAAGAAGATAGATAAGTCCCGGGATATACAATTGTGTGGTAGTGCACAAATAGGGCCCTGCGGGTTCAATCGAAAAAAGGTATCTTCCGTCGTTGCTATGAATCGTATATTTATCGTGGCTGCTGCCTTCCACAATTTGATATTTATCGGGCAGATTATATCTCCGGGAAAAAGTGTTTTCCAGGTATTTGTTTTCGTAATCGTAGCTGTATTTGATCAGGTGAAAACCATAAATATGAAAATCCCCTACTTTGGCACTTTCCACAAAATAGTATCCGTTGGGCAGTTCCAAAAATCCTTCGTCCGAGGGTAGCATGTATTCCTGATTGAAAAACGAAATGGAGCGATCGGACCAGTATTTCAGTTGACCGGATTCAAATACCAAAAATCCAAATCCTTCTTTCTCCAGCATACGGTTGTATGCGCTCAGTGAACCCATAAAATTATTACCGGTAGCCATCTCATTTTTTAAAATCTCTGAAATGGCACTGATATGTTCGGACAGTTCTTTTTCGTTTTGGTGAAATTTTTCTCTGAAATTTTCAATCAGATGGGTTTCCGGATGTTTTTTCAATAACCCGTTTTCAACGATTGCCGCAATCGCAAACAACGAAACGGCAATGATAAGAAAGTTGTATTTATTTAATTTGCGAAACACCTCAGTCGTGATGATATGGTTCTTTTTTTAATATGGTAAAAGCCCGGTAAAGTTGTTCTGTAAACAAAAGTCGCGCCAACTGGTGCGAAAAAGTCATGCGCGAAAGCGAAATTTTCGAATCGGCTTTCTGATACACTTCGTTTGAAAATCCGTAAGGCCCGCCAATTACAAAAACCAGTTCTTTTAATCCGCTCAGCATCTTCTTCTCTAAAAAACCTGCAATCCCGCGCGACGTAAACATTTTTCCTTTTTCGTCCAGCAGATGAAATTCTTTGGCGGGCATCCATTTCGAAAGAATCAGTTCTCCCTCTTTTATTTTTTGAAGTTCGGTTGTTGTGTTTTTTGTTTTTTTTATGTCGGGAATTATTTCGAGTTTAAAATCCACGTAATGCTTCAACCGCTTTGTATAGCGTTCAATGCCTTCGTTTATATAGGGTTCGTCGGTTTTTCCCACAACCAATAAAGTTACTTTCATTCTGCTAAATGAATTATTATTTTTTAAATTTACACTAAATTAAAGGGTTCTAAATGTTTTTGCATAGTTTTTGTTATCAAAATGGCACTAAAAATTTAAAAAAGGTTAAAATATGCCATCCATAAAAAAATTAGCTTTCATGGTTTTCCTGTTCGCAGCAATAATTTCGAATTATGCTGCCCAGGCACAAATCCCCAATGAAATCATTTCAAGCCTGGAAAATGGCAATGCCAAAGTGCTTTCCGGTTATTTCAATCAAAATGTAGAACTGGTAGTTCTGGAAAGTGACAATGTTTACAGCAAGTCGCAGGCAAAACAAATAGTCCATGATTTTTTCAGCAGTTATTCTCCTGAAAATTTTACCGTTATTCATCAGGGAGGAAGAGAAGTAGCGAAATCTGTAATTGGAAACCTGGTGACCAAAAACGGAAATTTCAGGGTTTATTTTTTGCTAAAAAAGAGTGATGGAAAAGATTACATTCATCAGTTGAGAATAGAAAAACAGGAATGATCCTATGAAGCCCGGTTTATTAAACCGCAGGAAATACAAAGAGTGGTGGGAAAGAATGGTAGAACGGGCCGAAAAAGTTTCCCTGCCATTTTTCGATGGAGTTCCACTTTACGATGTGGCATTGTTTTTTTGGAGAAGTATTATCGACGGTTCCATTACAACACGTGCTTCGGCCATTGCATTTTCATTTTTTATTGCATTTTTCCCGGCTATATTGTTTTTATTTACCCTCATTCCATATGTTCCCATCGAGAATTTTCAAACCGAGTTGTTCCGGTTGCTCAAAGAAGTGCTTCCGGCAAGCACTTTCGAAACCATTGAGGATACAGTTACCGATATCATCATGCGTCCACGGGGCGGATTGCTTTCGCTGGGATTTTTGATGGCATTGATTTTCTCGACCAATGGCATAGCCTCAATGATGAGCGCTTTCGATGCCACCGTGCACAGTATTAACCGGCGTTCGTGGGTTAGCCAGCATATAGCCGCTTCTTTCCTCTTAATTATCCTTTCTGTGTTGCTTTTTATTGCCATTGCATTGCTCACAGGCGGCGAAATTGCCCTGAATTACCTGAAAGAAAACGACATTCTGCGTGATAGTTTTACAATTTTTCTGCTCAATTTTGGCCGCTGGATTGTTATTATTCTGCTGCTCTTTTTTGCCAACTCTTTTTTATACTATATGGCGCCGGCCAAAAAAACCAAGTGGCGTTTTATTTCGGCCGGAAGCACGCTTGCTACCTTTCTGAGTATAATAGCACTGTATGGATTTACTTATTACATAAATAATTTCAGTCAGTACAACAAGTTGTACGGCTCTATCGGAACACTATTGATTATCCTGTTTTTGATGTACCTGATGTCGTTTATCCTGCTCATTGGGTTTGAGTTGAATGCCAGCATTTACCAGGCACATACCATCAAAAGAAATGAATAAAGTTTCGGGACTGAAGTAGTTTTCGCCTGTTATTTTCCCTGTTTAAACAGAATTTCCTTTTCTTTTTTAGTGAGACTTTCATAGCCCGATTTGGCAATTTTATCGAGGATGCGGTTAATTTCATCCTGTTTCACATTTTGTTGGCGGTTGTAATCGTAATCATCACGTGGCGGTTGGCGGTAAGTTACTTTCATGTGATTTTCAGACTGAAATAGATCCGGAATTTTATCGATCAGTTTCACCAGGCCTGCTCCCCAGTCTTTCCCGCGGCGAAGCTGGTAAATATAAAACCACCCCCAGGCAGCTCCGCCAACATGGGCCAGGTTTCCTCCCGGATTATTGCTTGAAATGCTGATTATTGAAAGTACCACATAAAAAATGGCGATGTATTTTAGCTGAAACCGGCCAATAAAAAACAGGTGAATTTCGCGGTTGGGATCATATGCAGCCACTGCCACCAGAATGGCAAAAACCGATGCCGAGGCTCCCAGCATCAATCCCCGGGTTGATTCAAAAGTTGGTGAAACGTTAAAAGCAACAACGTAAATGAGTGCTCCGGCCAACCCGCCAAGCAGGTAAACGCTCAGCAGTTTCTGCCCTTCGAAATGGTACAAAAACAATTTTCCAAACCAGTATAACCCCAGAATATTAAAAAGAATGTGCAAAAAACTTGCGTGCAAAAACATGTAGGTGACCGGTGTCCAGGGTTTTAAGGCCAGTTCATTAAACTGCGAAGGAACAGCCAGCCACTCCACCAGCGAAAAAGGCTGGCCGGCCAGGTAAAAAATAACATCCAGCAGTTTCACTCCCACGAAAACTGCCAGGTTGATGTAAATGAGGCGGGTTAATACCGAGCCTTCTTTAAATGTACGTTTTATGTCTTCTGCAATATCCATTTTCTACAAATC